>JABZYU010000027.1:0-239 GCA_015264985.1 Streptococcus sanguinis
ACCTTGGGGTGACGAAGCTTATCCAGCAGATAGGCTTCCACCGCCTCATCATAAGTCCCAGCCTCAGTCGGATGCCAGCCAATCGTAGCATAAAGCTGATCATAGCAATCTGCCAGCACCAAGGCGCGCTCAATGGTCGGTCGGTCAAAACCGACAATATTTATTTTGCTGACGCCCATTTCAGAGGCCAATTGGAGCTCCTCTGCTTCTCGACCAGCAAATTTTTCCACATTTAAATG
>JABZYU010000027.1:249-21768 GCA_015264985.1 Streptococcus sanguinis
ATTTAAATGCGTGTGTGTGTCAAAAATCTTCATGGTATTTTTCCCTTTCATTCCTAAAAGTTCCCTTAGCCTTAAAAATAAAGGATTTCATTTTTCTAAAGTTCCTCAATTTTCCTTTATTTTCTAGTAGCTTGGGTTAGTATTTGGTTATTTCTATGGTTAGCTTTTTACAAACGGATTTTATTGAGTTTATCTCTCACTTCAGCCTGTACATTTTCTGTTACATGGCTATAAATCCTTAATGTAATTGACTCATCTCGATGCCCTACTCGCTCCATAATTGCTTTGATAGGGATTCCTAATTCAATTAGTAAGCTTATATGAGAATGCCTAAGCATATGAATATTATATGCTCGCCCTTCACCTAAAACTGTATCACAGATATCTCTAATGAATCTGTACAACAACGGTTGACGCATGATATTGCCTTGGTCAGTGACAAAGATAAATACTTCATCAAGACAATTTTGTCGGAAGTAATCAATGATTGCCAAACAACGTTCACTAAGGGCTATTGTTCTGACAGAACCTACTGTCTTAGTTGTTTGCAATACCCTCTCATCATAATGATGAGAAACATAATCAATCGTGTGATCGATTTTCAGAAGACAATTTTCAAAGTCCACATCTTCATAACGAACTCCAATAAATTCAGCAAAGCGAAGCCCCGTTAGAAATATAAATTCCATTGCCAAAGAATATCGTTTATCTTTATTGTGACTAGCACAGTAAGACAAAACTAAACCAATCTCCTCTTTTGTGATGAAATGTTCTTTAGCTCTTTTCACCTTTTCATACTCTACTTTTTGCTTGGGAATTACTACACTTTTTACAGGCGACCTTGAAATATAGCCAACCTTTTCAGCATAGTTAAAAATACCATTCAAATAAATTTTCCGATTCTTTCGTGTAGAGTTTTGAACAGCTAAGTTCATGAGGTATTTTTGAACTAATTGCGTGGTGTAATCAGATAACCTCAAATCTCCTACTGCTTCCATGAAAAACCTCAAACATTTCATCTCACTTCTAAAGCTAGACGGTTTAATCTCACTACTTCGAATTGACTCCCATTCTGCCAAAAGCTGACTAAAATTCATCTCTTTGAATGTTTTTCTTTGCAATTCCTCCTTGGTAGGAGTAGTGAGAACCTTATCAATTTTCGTTGCTAAACGCCGTTTTGCTTCAGCTTGTGAAATCCGTGATTTTGATTTCAGTGTCACAGTAACTTGTTTCCACTTCTGCTCCCGTTCATCATAGAACTTCTCAAAATAGCGATACTTTCCACTATCTAATTTTTTATAAAACATTGCTTCTCCTTTTTCTTATCATAATAAACAAAGGAAAGCTATGTAGCATAGCTTAATTATAACACAACTACATAGCTTCCTCATACTTCTTCTGTTTATAAAGCAAAAATTGCTTGTACCCCTCAACATCTATGTACACTCTCTTATGAGAGGGTTTTAGAATATAACATTGAAATTGTTTTATACGTCTCATCTCTGTCAGATCATTATTCAGGGTCTTAATCGGAACATCAAACAATTCCGAAATACTCTTTTTCGTTCGATATCGTCTATTCATAATAACTCCTAATTTGGTATAATGAATACAATAAAAGAAGTTTTCTTTTATTATCCACTCTGCTTGTCAGTTGCTCCGCTAAAAGTGTCTGACAGGCTTTTTACGTTATCGTAAAACTCCGTAGTGTATTCTTTTATACCATATGGAGTTTCGTGCTTAGTAGTCCGCGAAAAATTTGGTGGACTGTTAATTTTATAAACTTCCACAAGTTCACTCTTAGTTACTGTTACTTCTAAAGGCTTTTTTATTCCTCGACTTGATCTATAAATCCGTATCCCTTTAGGATACATATATAGTCTAGCTCCTTTCACAATAGCTTTCAATTCAGATTTTGTATCTTCAAGCTGTAAATTTGAAAGATAGGCAATCAGATAGTTCCCAACTTTATCCGCTCTTCTCAATCTCTTGGTCTTAGTAAAACCCTTGCCCCACAAATCTGCCAGAATAACATTGGGAACTCTTAGAGTTGAATCATTCTTCATCAGCACATGTAAATGCCATCTTCCGCTTTCTTGTGGCTCAATAACAGCAATATACTCTACATGACCGAAACTATGACGAATACGACGTATAAACGCTTTAAAATCCTTATAAACCACTTCAGGATTAATGACGTGTTCGCGATATGTCAAGGTTATCCATAGCTGATTTTCTCCGCCTGTGAAATTATGAGCAATTAAGCGACGCAGTTTTCTCATAGTCTGCTTAGTTGACTTCAAATTATCCAGACGATTGCAGTTCGAAGTATCCATATCATGAATCTCCCCAGTCTCAAGGTTTACGTACCGTTTGCCCTTAATCACTTTAATTTTTTGTTCCTGTTGGCCATTAGCTGTTGTCATCTCAACTGTATCACCATAAATATAAGACTTTACTAATTTATCGATTCCAATTTCTAACATAAAAACTCCTAATTCTTGTTCTTTTGTTTGACGCTTATCAAGTTAATAGCATCAAAATTACGATGTTTAAATTCAGATTTATTCCATGATTTATTGACAATAGGTTCCCTAAGACAATTAAGCTGATTGTGTCGGCACGGGCGAACAAAGTTCGACCGCACCGCCCCAACCAGTCTAAGTTATCTTAGCCTATTATCAAAAACTTTCACGGCATAAAGAATTTAACCATCTAAATTGACGAATTCTTTAACTTGAATAAAGCACCTTTAACAGTACGCGCATCAGATTCATGGAACATAATAAAAACTAAGTAGCGTAAACCGTCTTTCTTATATGTATCAGCAATCCCATCCAAAGAATGCTGTGTGTTATTTCGAAGATAATAAATCCATTTCTCTTTTATTTTTAATAAAGCCTCAGAATCTACCTCTCCAAAAATACTGAAACGGAAAACAGAACACCTCGCTTTAAATTCTCGCCTTCCATCAGTGTCAATTAAACACTTCGGAACTTTTTCGTCAACCACATGCACGCTCTGAATAGACTTACATCCATTAGCTTGAACAAGTTCTTGTTTTTCATAAACCGGAACTAATATACTAGCAAACTGATCCACTTGAATATTATCTTTCACTACGTCTACTAGAAAGGATGCTGTCTGAGCAATAAAATTATTCCAGTGTTTTTGTCTTTCTTCAATCTGTACTCTCAAATAGTACTTTTGAAGTTTTCTCCGACATAATTGGAAGATCTTTCCAATAGTTCTAATAGCCTTTCTAGGCATTTCTTCGATGATTGACGGCATTTTAACCTCCTCAGTATTTAAAAAATAAAGTCAGAAAAATAATTTATCTGACGATTCTACTGACTTTACAAGTCTATAACCTCATCAACTTCAACAACCTTGGCAATGATTGAAAGCTGATTACGATATTCACCGTAAACTGTTGCTTTTTCAACGTCTACAATTTCACAAGCGGTTATCATTGGTTGAAATGAGTCATAATCCTCCATTGAAGCAAGTGGAACTTTTACAGTGAGTTGCTCTCCAATATTTGTTTTTTCGTTTGGATATTCACTTTCATCAGAAAAGATAAGCACTCCCACTTTTACTCCTTTTTCAATTTCTGAACCAGCCTCACTTTTTTCTGTCCACCTTGTGGCAGAAAGAAAGCGTAACTCTTTGCGAGAAAGAAACAACTGAGCATTGAACTCTGTGAAATGTGATAAATTTTTAAGAGCCATAATTTAAAACCTACTTTCTAAATTTAAAAGTAAATCGTCTACTTTTAATCAAATAAACACTGTGACGATTACAGTTGACAATAATTAAAATTACCTCCTTAAGTATAAGGAGAAATTTCAACAGAATTCGGAGGATATTATAAATCCTTCAATTCTTTTCGTAGACTCTGTATAATACGTTCATAGTGACTTTTAACGGTTTTGTCACTAAGACCAACTTCTTTAGCAAGATGCGAGAATGGTTTATTTTCTAAAACAACTCCAGATAAAATTTCTTTATCCCTGTTGCTCAACATTCTTTCAATAGCTTCATTCATAATAGCTATTTCCTCCTTTTGGACTAAAATAGTCAATGGATCACGATTATCTGCTACCATTTCTAGTAGAGAATCTGTATCATCTGAACTACTATCTAAACTACACAAACTGTAAAATCTATCTTTTCTGCAAAGATTTTCATAATGCTGATTTAATAAGTTATCCACCTTGCCCCACTTACGAGTTATCGCAGCTCTTTGAATTGCTTCTTCTCTACGTTGTTCTACCCTTCCTTTTTGTTCCATTTGTTGATTCCTCCTTTAAGATTTATCAACACTACACAAAGGGATGGATTACTTTTAGTCAGGATAGACTTGATTAATAACTTTTTAACAGCGGAGTGGAATATGCATAAAAAAATAGCAGTTATACAAAAAAGTATAACTGCTATACATTATTCCTTTAGGAGAAGATATTATTCCTTTAAGAGAAGATATTATTTTGTATTTTTATTCACTCCAGCTTTGTTACTCATCTAGACGATAAAATACATATGGGTCATTATAATAAGTAGTAGAATTTCCAAAAGCTATACGATCTTTGCTACTGTCACTATTTTCGCCACCTTTTACGACAACTCCAGCTGGGAAAAAATTAATGTAGCTTCCGGTGGGGGCTGATTGATGATTATACTCCTCTCCTACAATACCTAAAGCACTATTGTCTGAATTTTTTAAAACATCATGTATTTTTTTACCTGCTGTTGTAGAGTTATCCCAATACATTATGCCATTTTCATCAATCCGGACTTTGGTAGCCAATCCTTGAACATTTGGCATTACCCAAGTTCCTACTATAGTAGAGTAATCACCCTTTTCTAACTCGTCAATATTCATCTTACTATTCACTTTGTCTAGAGATGTCTTTGTAGAATCAGAAACAATATCTATTGAACGATAATAGACTGTCTTATGTCTGCTATCATAGATTCTATCGTACGCCTCATCAGATTCCCCAAACTCTATTCCTTTAGGTATAAAATAAAAAGTAGTAAGTGTACTAGAACCATCTTTTTCTTCTAAATTTCCAGATAAATATCCACTAGAAACCTCTCCAAAAACAAATCTTCCTGATAAATTAGTTTCAGAAGTTCCTTTCAATACATCGTTATAATAAAAGGTAGTCGACTTTTTCTGTCTTGCGTTGTAACCATTGATATAAGCTAGCCCCTCACTATCGAAGACAATGTTTTGAGATTTATCCCGAGATTCCCATGTTCCTTTAATGCTATCATAATTCTGATTCAATAATTCTTTAAGGTTCATTGTTAATAAATGAGCTACATCAAAAGAATTCCAATTTGCGTTCTCTAATTGATTATCAGAAATATCCATATCAGTAATATCTATTTTTTTTACTGAACCAAACTCTGCCTCATAAATAGCTATAATCTCATACTTATCTTTTCTATCTTTGAAAGCAATATACAGTTCTTTTTTGTTATCTCCATCACTATCTATCTGAGCATACGATGGTTGGCGACTAGGTTGAGATATTATCTTTTGTAATAATTTATCGCTACTATTTTTATCCAATCCCTGTTGATATTTCTCAATGACTTCTGTGTACTCTTTATTATATGTTTCGCTCATTGAAGCATTGTAGATTTTCTTAAATTCCGAGAAAAAAACAATACCAACAATCAAGACTAGAATAATAACTCCTATCGTTATTCTCAGATTTTTATTCGGTATTTTTTTATGCATAAACATCAAAAATCCATCGAATAAACCACCTTTAAATTCTTGGTTTTTTAAAGCTTGACTAATTTCTTCTGCGGTTGGTTTTCGGTCATTGATTGTCTCAAAATAGTTTATCCATTCTTTCTTTTTCATTTGTCTTCTCCTAACTTATCCGCTACTTTTCTTAACAAATATGCCATCTCTTGCTCTCGTTTTGCACTATTATTTGTAGAAGTAGCCACTAGTAACAAAATTAACCAACCAATAATCGTTGGTCCTAAAAATATGTTTAAGATGAAGATAAGATATTTCCAATTTGTATAACTAATTAGTGTTGGTAGCATATTGAGGGCTGATAGTATCATAAGAACTACAACAAAAGGTATCGAAATAAATATAGAGTTATATGCATACTGTTGAAAAATACTAACAACAGTAAATAAAAATATAAAATCAGTTAATACTATGAAAATATTTAACCACTTGCCTGTCTTTTTTATTTTAAATCCCTTATCTGATGATACACTCCTATCATACATCATTCGAAAAAAGAAAAATTGAAATTTATTATATATTTTCTCAAAATTGTTTTTTGAAGTTTGAACATCTTGAAAAAATTCTCCTTGTCTCATCGCTTGGGAATATTCTTGAGGTGTTGGTTTACGTCCATTCTGTAACTCAAAATTTTCTATCCACTCTTGTCCACTCATTTCCTTGACCATAATCCATCCCTATTGTATTGTTTTTTATCTATTTTATCAAAAAGTATACCAACTAACAATACTTTTATTGGTTTTCGGATTGCTTAATGTACTTAAATTCGCGCAAAAAGGATAGTAAAATGATACATAAGAGGATTGTAGGAATGAAAGCTAACCAATTGCAAAAATATATATCAATTAGAATAAGAGAATGTCGTAAAGAAAAGAAAATCAGTCAAGAACAACTTTCAAATAAAGCAGGTTTAGGAATTAAGGCTATTCAAAATATCGAAAATTTGAAATATGACTTTAAAATTCAAACACTTGAAAAAGTATTGACTGCCTTAGATATGACGGTGGAAGAATTTTTTAATTTTCCTCTCTCTGATAATTCTGTATCTCTTGATACACTCATAGGTAATCTTTCGGATTTATCAAACGAAAAACAAATAAAACTTATCTCATCATTTAATGAGATAGTGAAAAGTATAGACTAAAAGAGGAACTCATTATGAATTCCTCTTTTTACATGCTACATTTGCTTTCCTTTGGTTAGTTTTTTGGTTAATTTATACTTGTGTAAATTTATTTGTTCTTAAAATAGACATTTCTAAAACTTAGTATGTGTATCAAAAATCTTCATTGTTTACTTCCTTGTATTTCCTGTCCTTTATTATACCAGAAATGACCTAAAAAATCAGAAGTCTCTTCAAAGCAGAAAAATAAGATAGCTGCCATTCAACAGCTATCCTAATTTGGCTTCAAGTTCTCCATTGGAATAATCAAGTAGAAAGACAGTGCCAGCATTAACACAAGCGGGAGGAGAATATAAATAATCCCCAAACTGCTGGCAAGAGCTATTAACAGCATGGATAAAACACTCGGAACAGCCATGCTAAATAGATTAATAGCCGACTGGATAGCTCCCATGGACTCTTCTGGAATCATACTGAATACAGACTTCTGCAATCTTGGACTCAGCAGACCGACTGTCACTGAACAAGCAAAGCTCGCTATCAGGATAAGTAAAAAGTTTTGCCAGAAAAAACCGCAAATAATAAAACCCTCAAACACTTGGCTTGCATACATAGCAAGCTTAGTCGAAAAGTTTTTCAGCAAACTGCCACTCAAAATGTTCCCTAAAATCAGACCAGCGGAACTTAGAATAATTAACACGGCAATGGACTGACCGACCTGCAAATTCCAAAAAGGCCTTTTCAGCAATAAAAGAGTCGCTACTGGCGTCAGAATATTCAGAGTAACCTGCCCAAAGGTTGAAACCAATAATAACCTCACAACATTTTTTAATCCCAGCAAGACTTTAATAGAATCCAATAAATGCTGCCAATAATTCTCTCTATTTAGCTCCTTGGCACTGTTAAACTCCGGTTCTAAGTCCTGTAAGCTTTTACTAATATGCCAAAAACCAAGGTAAGCTAGCAAGAATGTCAGAGCATTCAGTCCTGCCAAAGCTCCAATACTCATCCAAGCGATGAGAAAACCGCCAGCTAGATTTCCCAAAATATGAACCAGACTCATACTAGCCTGCCGAAAGCCCATAGCAGAGGTCATATCTTGCTCAATTACCTTCACATAAACAGGGGTCAGCATGGCACCTGAAAAATAACTCAGACTATCCGACAGAAAGTTAATCAAGCAAATCACAAGCAGAGTCAAAAAAGAGAAATCTTGTCCAAGCAACAAAAACGTTACCAAGCTATATAAGAGCGCCTTACTAAACTGTATAAGCAGGTATTTATGGATACGATTCTTCTGAAAGTCCGCCGCAACTCCAGTAAAAACTTGAATTAACTGGGGTAGCGTTTCAGAAAGAGAAATCAATAAAACCGCAAGTGGAGCAAAGGAGTAAGCAGAAACATAGTTCATCAAAGCCAAGTAAAAAACAATGTCTCCAAAACCTGAAATCCATTGATTGATGAGCAACTGGCGAAAATTTTTGTTTTTTGCAAAAACAATCATACGATATCTCCTTTACTCTTGTTAGATTTTGTTTAACAAATCATAACAATAAATTAGATTATTGTCAAATTATTGTTAGGTTTTCATTTTACAAAATAAAGACCTAGAATGAATCTAGGTCTTCTTAAACTATTTTAGGTCCTGTTTGAACTTCTCTATAATTTTTTGAATCAGTTCTTTATTGACCGTGTATTTAACCGAATCATCATCCACCACAAGCTCCAGCAAGCCAGAATTTAGGAGCTTTTGCGTATGAAATGAGATAGAGGCTCTTGTAAGCCCCAGTTTTTTAGCTATATCTTTATTCTTGGCATGCGGTTGAATCAATTCAATCAAGACTTTATAGCGGGTTTCATCACCAAGAGTTTTTAAGGTCAGAGCCAATGTTTCATCGTTAAGCTCCGATTCCGCCTTTGATAACTGGGAACTTCTCGTCGAAAGGACTAAGGAATAGGAAGTGAAATCAGGAACCTTTTCAAGAAAAGAGTCAATAAACATGGGTGACAGAACAAAGACTTGAGTGTCCTTTTCAAGAAGCTTGGCATTCTGTTCTTCATCATCCATCACATCAGATAGGCTAAATTCTTTTTCAAAAGCTAGTACTTCTTGCTCAAACTGCTCATAAATAGGCTGATAGAGCTCAAACACTCTTTCCAGCAAGGAAACTAATTGGTCCCGAAGCTTCTCTGGATGCTGAATTGCTTGGTACCAGTACCATTTATTTTCCGGAGACTTGTCACTATTCTCTATAAAAGCCAGCAGTTCTTCAGGATGTCCCTTGATGACTTCCTCTTTAGAAAGCTTAAGTGATAAACAATAGATGATTTGCTCTGCATCTAGTTTTTTCATACATTCTAACAAGTCATGCGGATTGACCGGATCTTCTCCTTTTTCTAGCAAGTAGAGGTAGAGGAGCGGAGCCAGTCCCACCGTAGCTCCTTCAAACAAACAAACCGCAACAAGCTCGTTTTTCAAAGGAAGTAAATCCTGATAGAGCTTATCATAGTGCGGCTGTACATCAAGAAGCAGCTCCTTTTGATTCTGCCGTAAATCCATCCACATATGTTTATCATCCCTTGAAACGATGGCAGGCACCATGAGAAATTCATATAACTTACTACGATAATGAACAAGCTTTACACCCACAGATTCTTCCCTCCTTACACATACTCCGCTTCTAACCAAAAAGAGTATACAATTCCTGTTTTTCATTATACCAAAAATCAGGCAAAATATTCACCCTCTTCTGCTCTGTTCATCTCTTGACAAGAAATCCATATCTATACAATAAGAAATTTTTAGAAAATTTCATCTAGTTCTTAAGACTGATTTTATCTTTTTTCGATAGTTTTTTATTGATTATCGATAATATCCGTGTTATAGTTACTAAGAAATGAAACGTTAGTCGGAGGAAATTATGACAGACAAAATAAAAAAGACTGCTGAAGATATGAGCATTACACTTACAAAAATCAGTATCAGCTTTTTATTTATTGCTTCCATTATCCTGATAGCCCTAGGACCTTGGGTCGTCAATCTAGTTATCGAATTTCCCTCTCCTTTCTTTCAAGGGGAGACGCGCTTTTGGATCTTACTGCTGCTCGGCTATGTCCTAGGCTGTCTAGCACTGGCCTGCATTGTCCATCTCTATCGACTCCTTAGCCGCATCGGTAAAAATCAGGTTTTTATCACGCAAAATGTTCAGTACATGCGCTACCTTGGCTGGGAAGTAGGCACTGTCGCTCTCATCTCCCTCTTTATGGGACTGACAGCCTATTTGCCCATGCTCTTAGTCACTGTTTCTTGCAGCATCTTGACCCTGATTATCCGTGTCATCCGCAATGCCTTTGGCAAGGCCATTGAGCTGCAGGATCAAGTAGACTACACTATTTAGGAGGTCTTATGATTCAGATAAATTTAGACCTTGTCATGGCACAAAAGCGCATCAGCGCTGGCCGTTTAGCAGAGTTGATTGACCTAACACCAGCTAATCTATCTATCCTAAAAAATAATCGAGCCAAGGCTGTCCGCTTTTCAACACTCAATGCTCTCTGCCGTGAACTAGACTGCCAGCCTGGCGATATTTTGGAGTATATCCCTGACGATGAGGAGGAGAAATAATTATGGAATATCCAGCGCAAGAGCAGATGAATGTCCAGCCTTGTCTGCCCGCAGAAGCAGAAAGACAGACCATCTTCACAGGCCTAGAGGACAAGCAACTGCGATTCTTTAAAATCAGCTATCCAATCCTCTATCTCTTAACCTACTTTTACTCTGCTGTATTTTTTAATTATCAAACTGCACCCTTTTTCCCTTTTGCAATTGGTCTTATATTGCTAAGCGAAACCCTAATCAGGAAATTGGCCTATCCATCACTGCAGATAAAGAATCTTGACAGCAGATTAGAGGCTAGAAGCTTTCTGATTATGACGCTAGCTCAAGCCCTAGCTTTAAGTCTCTGGGGGCTTCATCGCCAACTAGAATTTTTCCAATTTCTAGCCATCCACATCTCATTCGCTTTCTATATTTTGTCCCGCACCGGCTGGTTAAGCCAGGGACGTTTGGGTATCCTGGTCTGGTTTGATGCCATTCAAGCCTTCTGCATCCTGCCCTTTAAAAATTTCATTGCTGCTATTCTAGTCTTTATAGAAGGCAAGCAGCAGGAATCTTCCGACAGCTCTGACAGTCTATCTTCAAAGAAAGCCCAACAGCTCGCGATTATCGTAAGCAGCTTCTTTGTTGCAGGAATCTTGGTCTACTTTGTCTGGTCCCAGCTGAGTCAGGTTTCAGACAGCTTTGCCTCTTTCTTCAGCAATACCGCTGATTTTATTGAGAATCTATTTGACTCGCTCTTTTCAAGTTTTGATAGCAGCATGATTCTCTTCAAGGCCTGCCTGGCTGTCCCTGTTAGTCTGTACTTGTATGGGCTCCTTGCCGGCAGTCTGTTAGGTAAAAAAGATACTAAACTTAGCTACAAAAAATTCCAAGCAAGTATCCGCCCTTTGCGAGTAGCACCCGCTTTCGCAGCCTACATTATCATCGGTAGCCTCTGTCTGACCTATGCTGTCTTCTTCCTGACAGGTCTGGGTGAGCTCGGTCAGCTCCTAAGCGCTGGAACAGTAGCTCAGGCTATTTCTCCCCAGAATGCTTCGACTGTTGCCGTAGCTGGCTTCTGGCAGCTGGTGCGGGTGTCTATCCTTAACTTTGCAGTTCTAGGCGTCTTCTATCTGATTGCCAAAAAACCGCTCTGGGATCAGAAAGGGACGCGATTCGCAGCTACTATCCTCTTTATCTTTACCGGTCTGCTGGCCTTGCTAGCCGGCTGGAAATTATTTGGCATCTACATCTACCTTTACGGACCAACACCGTTGCGCTTGATTTCAGCATGGTTTATCCTAGTTCTCTTGGTTTGGTGCCTACTGACCTTGATTCGTTTCTATAAACCTATCCAAGCTATTCGCATCGGTATCTTTTACGCCCTGATAAGCTTTACCTTGCTCTGCTATCTTTATCCAATGCTTTTACCAGTGGCAAAATAAGCAACTGTACTTAACTATACACAAAAAACCAGAAAGAAAATCAATTTCTTTCTGGTTTTATTCTCCTTTTTTACATCATTTACCAGTATTCAATAATAGACTACTCATCTTTCTAATTCAAAGGAAAAAAATTATATTCTAAAATCACAGGTCAGCAAATGATCATTGACCATGCCAATGGACTGCATAAAGGCATATACAGTCGTAGAACCAACAAAAGAAAAACCTTTCTTTTTGAGTTCTTTACTAATTTTATCGGATAGATCCTTTCGAGCGGGCACCTCTTCAATACTGGACCATGAATGGACAATCGGTTCATTATTTACAAAAGACCAAATATAAGAATCCAAACTACCATATTCTTCTTTTAGTTTTAAATAGGCTTTAGCATTTTTTATAACTGCCTTTATTTTTAGCCTATTTCGTATCACTCTTTGATCACTAAGCAATTCTTCAATCTTTTGCTCGTCATAGTTGGAAAGTATTTCAGGATCGAAGTTTTCATAAGCATCTGTCATAGCATCCATTTTTGATAAAATAGTTTGCCAGCTCAAGCCCGCCTGCTGACCTTCTAAAATCAACATTTTAAAGAGTTTATACTCGTCATGCACAGGTCGCCCCCATTCATGGTCATGATAATTTCTCTCAAGCTCACTATTTTCAGCCCAATCGCACCTTTTTACCTCAACCATCTATTTTCTCCTTATAGTTTAATTTTCTCAACTTGATTATTATCTAAGACTAAGAAAGCATCAGAAAAAGAGACCTCAAAAAGTTGCAAAGAGTTTTTGTGTTGCTCAATAATATCTTGATAATAAGGATACTTCTGGACAAAAACGCTTCTTATATCCTCAATAGAAAGCTGACTTTCTTTGACTCTTCCTTGAATCCGGATATACCTCCCATCACCTTTCGGGACTGTTGTAAGAGCAATACGATTATTGATTGCCAGCTCTTGGATTTTATGACTATTTTTAAATGAGATAAAGAACAATTTCTTTGTCTCCTCATCATAGTAAAAATTTACAATTCTTACATTTGGGATATCCTTTACAGAAGTAGCTAGGGCCATTTCTGTCTGTTCTGCCAATAAGGCCTTAAAATATTGATTCATATTTGACTCCTTTATTATTTTTTCTAAAACTAGTATAATATAAAAAGGTATCATTATTTGAAACCATTTAATAAAAATATGGAGTTTAGCATGAATAAATCTCAAAGAATTAACGATATGCTTATTTTCCTCAATAAGAAAAGACAATTCAATCTAAAAGATATTATGAATCGATATCACATTTCAAAAAGCACTGCCCTTCGTGATATTGCCAGCCTTGAAACGCTGGGAATTCCAATTTATTCTGACTTAGGTCGGAATGGCAGTTATAAAATTCTTAGCAACGACTTGTTATCTCCTATTATTTTCTCCATAGATGAAATTTCTGCCTTGTATTTTTCCATGCTGACTCTGGAAAACTACAATATGTGTCCTTTTGATATTGACCTGCAAAAATTAAAAGAAAAATTTGAAAACTCGATTTCAGAACAGCAGTTAAGCAAGATCACAAAAATTGAGAAAATCCTTCAACCAGAAGTCAGAAAGACAATCAACAACTCTCAGTTGCGAATCATTCTTGATATTTTATTGCACAGGCAGGAAGAATTTTTTCCAATTAAGTATGAGCAGCAGTCTCTTCAGGTTCAATTTATCAAACTATATAGCCACAAAGGAGACTGGTATGTGGAGGTCATAAATAAAGACACTGGACAAAAAGAGGAACTTTCCTGCCAGTCTATCGACTTTTACCCGTAAATTTAACACAAAAAACCAGCGGTCTCGAGTCTCCGCTGGTTTCTTGATAAATCGTTTGGATTAAGCAGCCAAAACTTTGCGTCCTTTACGACGGCGAGCTGCCAATACACGACGACCGTTTTTAGTTGACATACGGTGGCGGAAACCATGTTTACGCGCACGACGGATTTTACTTGGTTGATAAGTACGTTTCACGATGAATACCTCCTCTTAGATTCTTGTATTCGTTTAGCCGGCTAGTTGTGATCAGTTACTAAACATACTTTATTATTCTATATGATTCTGGGGCTTTTGTCAATACTTACTTAAATAACTTTCTCTTTGTAAACGTAATCATAAAGTCCGAGTCGCTTCATAAAAGGGAATCAAAGCTGTCATGGCCTCCTGCAGCTGAGACAGCACCTGCTCTCTTGAAGCAGCCTGAGAAAGGGAAACATCGTATTTGACCAAGACCTTACGAACTTGACCGGCCGCTAGCTGCTGAGTAAGGAACTGGCGATTTTCCTCTGTTCCTTCAAAACGCTGACTCACACCATCTATCTGAGCAAAATAATAAGCTGGCGACTGAATGGGCAACTCCAAGACCCGATTTTGCTTGCTGAGGCTGTGCTCATCTTTCTTGCGCTCCATGAAGCTCACCTCCAGCGACACTCCGAAATCTTCTGCAGTTCCATACAAGCGCAGAGCAAACATTGGCTCAGTGATTTCCCCATAACCTTTAAGATAATTCCAAAAATGGGGCCGCAGTATCTGCGCTTGATTCATCCACTGGCTGGTTCGCTCCAAGGTCAGCTTAGGATAGAAGCTCTGAAAATCCTTGACCAAGTCAGCAAATTCCTTGCGTGCCGCCTGGCCTTTAGCTCTCAACTCCAACATAGACTCACGCAGCTGCCCCGCCTTGTCTGGAGATATATACTTAGCCCCTTGATGAGGCAGATAACTTTCAATAGCTGGAAAAAGTGACATGAAAAATCCTTTCTTTTTTACTCTTTATAATAGAATACTTCTGAGTTATTAACGTTAACACTTTGCGTAATAAGAATCCTGTCCCTCTTACGATTAGAAGCATCCATTATTTTTTGATTATCTAAAGTCATAGACATATCTACACCAGCAGGAATAAATAATATCGCTGCACCCGGACCACCATAGGATACGCCACCCTCTAAATAGGAGTTGACTATTTTAAACTGATTTCCTAATTTTAGCCCATTAGTCACCAAACCATTTTTATCAAAGGCCAACTCTTCTCCATTTCCATTTTTCCACGTACCTTCAATACTTGAGAAATCACCGTTTTGAATGCTTGATAAATCCATTTGAGTTGAAATTTCTGGATTGTCCTCTGCTCCTACGGAGCTTTTTGATTGATAAGATTCAATATCTTTCCAAGTCAACGAAGCTAAATCAATTTCTTTTTTAGAAGCTAACCCAAAAACTGAATCTACGCTTTTTTCAGAATTTGAATCTACACCTGCTATTTGAAAATCTGCTTCTTTTAGCACATCTATACCACTATTATCAGATCTCAATTGATAAAGATAACCCTTAGCATCAGGACTTAGAGAATGCCATTGAGCATAAAAGACTGTTCCATCTGCATATATTGTGGCGCTTTCTCGACTTCCACCTGCTGAGGCTACTTTTGATTGAGCTAAATAAGTTGATGTTCCTTGATTCAAATAATAAATAGCCGCTAAATAATAAGCCCCGTCAGAATGATGTCCTGTGATTAATTCATTCGTCCCATTTTTATCAATATCATAGAATGTGTATATCTGCGCACGGCCTTCAGAAGTATCTTTTGTTAATTTATACAAAGTCGAAGCATATAATTTTTCATCTTGTTCTACTGAAATCGAAGAGCTCTTTTGCTTTTTGTCCAATGCACTCTTACTCGAATCAGGAGTATTCTCCTGATTCTTTATTTTATTTTGACCACAGGCAGCAAGTAATGCTAATCCTAAAATAATTAGAAAAACTCTCTTCTTCATAATTCTTTCTCCTGGTTTATTACTACAAAAACCAGCATCTCTGCTGGCTTTCTTTTTATTCGCTGTCAATATCCACAACGACATAGCGGTTTGGCTCGTCGCCTTCGGAATAGCTAGTCACGCCATCGATGCGAGAGATGATGCGGTGGATAATTTTGCGCTCGCTGTTAGACATAGGGTCTGTGTGCTGACCGCGTCGGTCTTCCAAAGCCCGCTGAGCCAGTTTCTGCGCATAGCTTTGCAGCACTTCAGCTCGATGCTCAACATAATCATTGACATTAATGGAAATGTAGAAGCTCTTAGAATATTGGTTATAAAGATAGTTTTGCGCCAAGAGCTGCAGAGCTTTCAAGACTTTTCCGTGGTAGCCAATCACGCGCCCCGGTTCATTGGTATCAATCTGCATGTTGATAGTTCGGCGGTTGTGACTGCTGGAAATGCCCGCTTCAACATCCATCTCATCAACGATTTTCTGAACGTAGTCCGTTACGTTTTCAACTACTTCTTCAATATCATAGTCTGCTTCGACTTGGATGCCTAAATCAGCAAAAGAGCTTTCTTCTGTTTCTGTCGGCTCAGCCTTGTCTTTAGCTGCTTGTTCAAAAGAGATAACCTTGCTATCGTCCGCTTCTGCTTGAGCAACTGCCTCATCAATAGCTTGGTTGGTCTTGAGAAGATCAATAGTGCCAGTCTCTTCTAAAATCGTATTGGCTTGCTTGTCATTTTTGAGAATTTCAGCTTTGACCTCATCCGAGATAACTTCGCCTTCTCCTTCGACCTTCTTGATGGCAGCTACCACACGGCCCAAATCAACCGTTGCTTCACTGACAGACTGCACAGGCTCATTCTGAGCATTAATCTCTTCAGGAACACCTTTTACAGCCTTTTGATTGGCCTTGACAACTGTCGTCTCAGCAATTGGCTCGACATCCACCTGAGCTGGTTTCTTGCCAAACAGACCTAAAAAGCCTTTTTTCTCACGTGAAATAACAGTGATATGCGCTCTCATCCGTGGAATATCCAACGTTTTCAAACCATTTTGAATGGCTTCTTCAACACTTGCTCCTGTAAAAATAACCATTGCAAGAGTCCTCCTTCTTACTTACTTTTTCTTTTTCTGTGCTTTTTTCAGGGCACGTTTCTTTTTCTGTTCTAATTGACGCTCTGACCGTTCCTTGGCTTCCCGCTCGGCAATGATTTTAAAAGGATTGCTCAGCAGTAAGGTCTGAACCACCTGATAAGCATTTGAGACCGCCCAGTAGAGGGCCACCCCACTCGCTGCATAGAGGGCAAAAAAGAAAATCATCACTGGCATCATGTACATCATGACTGTCATACCGCCATTTCTCTCAGGCAAGGCCTTGTTTGAAAGCCAAGTACTGAAGAAAGTGAAGAGAGCCGCCAACAGCGGAAGAATAAAGGTCGGATCTGTCGCTCCTAGATTGAGCCAGAGGAAGTGGCCAGTTTTCATAAATTCAACCCGAGTCAGGGCTTGAAAAAGAGCCAAGAGCACTGGCATCTGGATAAAGAGTGGAATGAATGAGGCATAAGGATTGACACCCTTTTCTTTGTAGAGCTTTTGAGTTTCCTCAGCCAAGGCTGTTCTGCTCTCCATATCCTTACCAGGATACTTTTCCTGCAGGCGCTTGATATGCGGCTGTACTTCCTGCAGCTTGCGCGAAGAAGTCGTCTGGAATTGGAAGACCGGCAGGAGAACTGTCCGGATAATCAAGGTAAAGAGAATAATCCCAATTCCCTTGCTTCCACCAAAGGATAGAAAACGAATGGTGTCCGCAAAGAAATAGACCAACTTCTCCCAGAAGCCATTTGAATCGGCCGTTACTTGACTGGTTCCGCAAGCTGTGAGAAAGAGCAGCGAGGCAACCAGCAAAATCCCTAATTTACTTTTCTGTTTCACAAATGAATCCTTCCTGATAAAGTTTAGCAATTTTTAACACATGCAATAAATTTTGTTCAACTTGGTGGTAGTCCAACTCTTCCACTCCTTTGCGAGCGATAACTACGAAGTCCGCCTGGACTAACTGTTTCTGATGCTGCATCAAGACATGGCGGATTTTTCTTTTAATACGATTACGAACCACTGCATTCCCCAGCTTTTTACTGACAGAAATTCCTACCCGAAAATGCTTTTGCTCTTTTTCTAACATGTAAACGACAAATTTTCGATTAGCAAAACTCTGTCCGCTTTTAAAAATCGCATTAAAATCTTTTTCGCTCTTGACGCGATAGTTTTTTCTCAAAACTCAACTCCATCCACCAAAATTATATCTATTATACCATATTTTTCGAAAATGCCAATAAGCGCCGCTATGACGCTGTTTTTGCAAATATTTAAAAGGTCGATTCACTTAAAAAAACACCGCAATTTCCTTGCGATGTTCCCTATATCTTATCCCTTTTCCAGCTGTTTCTTCGCTCTTTCCAACTCCTGACGAATCTGTGCAAATCCTGTCCCTCCAAGGGAATCCCGCTTTTGTACAGCGGTCTGTGACTCAAGCGCTTGATAAATATCCTCCTCAATCAGCGACGACACTTCCTGATAGCGACTCAGTGGAATATCCTGTAGATAATAGCCTGCCTTGCTGCATTCCAGCACCAACTTTCCGACAATCTCATGGGCTTCTCGGAAAGGCAGTCCTTTTTTGGCCAGATAGTCAGCTAATTCTGTCGCATTGGAGAAATCCTGCTGAGTTGAAACCAGCATTTTTTCTTTGTTTACTGTCATACTAGACAGCATACCCGCCATAATATCTAGTGATTTTTGGATGGTATCTACTGTATCAAACATGCCTTCCTTGTCTTCCTGCAGGTCCTTATTATAGGCCAAGGGCAGGGATTTCATAACCGTCAGAAGACTGAAGAGATGGCCATAGACCCTGCCGCTCTTGCCCCGAATCAGCTCCGCCATGTCCGGATTTTTCTTTTGCGGCATAATGGAAGAGCCAGTACTAAAGGTGTCTGACAGACTGACAAAGCCGTATTCATAGCTGCACCAATTAATCAGCTCCTCGCAGAGACGAGACAGATGCATGATGAGAATGCTGCTGTTAGATAGAAACTCCAAGATAAAATCTCGATCACTGACCGCATCCAAAGAATTGTGGTAAAGCCCTTTGAATCCCAACAAATCAGCCGTCAGCTCTCGGTTAATTGGAAACGTCGTCCCCGCTAGAGCTGCTGCTCCCAAAGGAGACAAATCCGTATGCTCCAGATTAAAGGCAAAGCGCTGACTATCCCGGCTGAACATCTGATAATAGGCCAGCAGATGATGAGCAAAACTAATCGGCTGGGCATGCTGCAGATGGGTATAGCCTGGCATGATGGTCTCTACATGCTCTTCTGCCAAGTCCAGCAGCACCTGTCGCAAATTCAAGAGTTTATCCGCAATCTGACCGAGCTGATCCTTGAGATAAAGGTGCATATCTGTCGCCACCTGGTCATTACGGGAGCGAGCCGTATGGAGCTTACCAGCTACTGGCCCAATCTCCTCGGTCAGAAGAGCCTCCATATTCATATGAATATCCTCATTACGCACATCAAACTCAAGTTCTCCAGACTCATAACGTGCCAACAACTTTTCCAATCCTGCCTGAATAGCAGCCGCTTCCTCTGGAGCAATGATTCCTGTCTGCCCCAGCATTTTGACATGAGCTAGGCTGCCCTGCAGATCATAAGGAGCCAGACGATAGTCAAAGCCGATGCTGGCGCCAAACTCTTCTACCCAGCCTTCCAGAGAGGCTTCAAAACGTCCGCCCCACAGTTTATGATTCGCCATAGGAAAGCCCCTTTCTATTTGTCTTTGTGAGCCTGAACCTCTGCGTGAACCTTAGACGGAAGGCCCCATAGTTTGATAAAGCCAATCGCAGCATCCTGGTCAAAGGTATCTGCACTGGTATAGGTAGCCAGACTTTCATCATAGAGAGAATTGTCAGACTTACGCGCTACGACTGTCGCAGATCCCTTATAAAGCTTCACCTTAGCTGTGCCATTAACCACCTGCTGAGTGGACTTAAGGTAGGCAATCAGGGCTTCTGTCGCTGGATTAAACCAGAGACCATTATAGATGAGATTAGACAGCTCATTTTCGATAATCGGCTTGAAATGAGCTAATTCTCTGACTAGGGTTAGATCCTCGATTTCCTTGTGGGCAGCCAAGAGAGTCACCGCCCCAGGGCATTCATAAATTTCCCGAGACTTAATCCCTACCAGACGATTTTCCACATGGTCAATACGACCAACACCGTGTTGTCCAGCTAGGTCATTTAGCTCAAGGATCAAGTCCGCTAGCTTCATCTTTTTGCCATCTAAAGCAACTGGCACACCCGCCTCAAAGTCAATATTTACATAGACTGGGCTGTCTGGCGCTGCTTCTGGTGCAACCGTCAAATCATAGGCGTCTTCCGGTGCTTCATTCCAAGGGTTTTCCAAGACTCCGCACTCATTGGCCCGTCCCCAAAGGTTTTGATCGACTGAGTAAGGACTATCCAGATCTGCAGGAATTGGCACACCATTAGCTTTGGCGTAATTAATTTCTTCTTCCCGAGACCATTTCCACTCCCGAACCGGAGCAATGACCTTGAGACTGGGATCCAAGGATGCGATAGCCACTTCAAAACGTACCTGATCGTTTCCTTTTCCGGTACAGCCATGGGCAATGGTTGTCGCCCCCGTCTTGTGGGCAATTTCAACCAATTTCTTAGAAATCAAAGGTCGGCTCAGAGCGGACACTAGAGGATATTTTCGTTCGTAGAAGGTGTGTCCTTGCAGAGCAACCAAGACGTAGTCTTCTGCAAACTCGTCTTTAACATCAATAACATGTGATTCGATAGCGCCAACTTTCAGCGCCTTGTCATGAATGAAATCTAAATCATTTCCTTCACCTACGTCCATACAAACCGCGATCACATCATAATCCTTGTTCAGCCAAGTAATGGCCACCGAAGTGTCCAAGCCACCGGAATATGCTAAAATGACTTTCTCTTTAATCATATGATTACCTCTATCCTTCTACATTTTATTTTTAAACATTCTACTGTATGAAAATGCGAATGTCAAGAGGAAATTTAATATTTATTAAAATAAAAGCGTTTTATCGATTTTTATTCAAAATCAATATATTATATACTGGACTCAAAACAAGAAAAAAAGAGTCCGTCAAGACTCCTTATTTTACGCGGTAAAAAACATCGGGATGTTCGGAAACGCTCTGGGTGATGATGAAACGATCTTGACTGGTATCAGTCGGATCTGTCCCATTGACAGTCTCCCCAGCTGGCAGACTCTTTCCTGCTGGAATTATAAGAAAGGCAGCACCGGTTTGGTTTTTCCAACGAATCCCTGCTCGGTAAATCCCATTTTCATCTGGCCCAGAGTAATCTCCTGTCTCAAGCTTGGCAACATCTGACTCAATACCTGATGCATCAAATGTATAACTGTTCCCTTTGGCATCCTGCCAAGTACCAATCATGCTGGAAAAATCTCCAGAAGCAATAGCCTTCATATCCAAACTAGAAGTTGATGCCGTCTCTTTCTCTCCTTTGCTAGTTTCCTGGGCAGACTTTTCAGCTTCAGTTTCCGAATTCTTCTGAGAGCCAGCATCAGAAGCTTCTTGACTATCCGCGTCCCCAGAAAGTTCGCTCGAATCGGCCCCGCTTTCAGACTTTTTAGAAGATGCAGAACTAGTCGAACTTGCTTTAGAATTGTTGGAAGCAGGAGTCGCCTGCTCTTTCTTTTGGTTACAGGT
>JABZYU010000028.1:0-21382 GCA_015264985.1 Streptococcus sanguinis
TACCAGCACGAGTAAGGCTACTAGTCCTCCAACCAAGATAATGATCCATTTTTTCATTTTTATCTCCTTAAAGGATTTTCTTATTACAAGTGTGACATAAAAACAAAAATTTGCAAAGTAAAAACCAGCTCAAAAGCTGGTTTATCTTATTGAATTTGATTCAGCATGTTTTCGATATGCTGGATGGATTTTTCACGGCCTAATAGGTAAATCGTATCTGGCAGTTCTGGTCCATGCATTTCACCCGAAACGGCAATCCGAATCGGCATAAAGAGGTTTTTACCCTTGATTCCTGTCTCTTTTTGGACAGCCTTGATTTGCGGGAAGATGTTTTCTGTCACAAAATCTGCATCAGACATAGCTTCTAACTTTTCTTTGAAAGCTACCAACACGATCGGTACTGTTTCACCAGCCATGACCTCACGCTCCGCATCTGTCAACTCTGGGAAGTCCGCAAAGAAGAGGTCTGTCAGCGGCACAATTTCATCTACAGACTTCATTTGCGGTTTGTAGAGCTCTACAAGCTTTTCTGCCTTATCTGTCAAACGGCCCGCTTCTTCCAAGTACGGCTTAGCCAGAGCGAAGATTGTGTCAAAATCTGCATTCTTGATGTATTCGTTGTTCATCCAGTCCAGCTTCTTCTGGTCAAAGGCAGCTGGGGACTTGCTGAGACGTTTTTCATCAAATAGCTCAATCAACTCTTGACGAGAGAAAATCTCATGCTCGCCGCCAGGATTCCAGCCCAGCAGTGCAATAAAGTTAAAGACTGCTTCTGGCAGGTAGCCCTTCTTGCGATAATCCTCGATAAACTGCAAGGTATTGGTATCGCGCTTGGACAGTTTCTTGCCTGTTTCAGAGTTGATAATCAGGGTCATATGGCCAAATTCTGGAGCTTCCCAGCCTAGAGCTTCATAAACCATGAGTTGCTTAGGCGTGTTGGCAATGTGGTCATCTCCACGAATAACATGTGAAATTTCCATCAGATGGTCATCAATAACCACAGCAAAGTTGTAGGTTGGGTAGCCGTCTTTCTTCTGGATAACCCAATCGCCACCAATATTGCCGCCTTCGAACTCAATTTCGCCCTTGACCATGTCAGTCCACTTATAGACACCAGCTTCATTAACAGCCAGACGAACCGTCGGAATGATGCCCGCTGCTTCGCGCTCAGCGATATAGGCTGCCTTTTCTTCCTCTGACATACCTAGAAACTCATTAATATAACGCGGTGTTTCACCAGCTGCTTCCTGACGTTCGCGTTCAGCCGCTAATTCTTCCTCAGTCACATAGGACTTGTAAGCCAAGCCCTTGTCCAAGAGTTCATTGACGTATTTTTGGTAAATATCCAAGCGCTCAGACTGGCGGTAGTTTTCGTGAGTCTCAGGGCTTTCATCCCAGTCAATGCCCAGCCAGCGTAAGTTTTCGAGCTGTGAGCGTTCTCCGTCTTCTACATGGCGCTTGCGGTCTGTATCCTCAATACGGATAATGAAGGTCCCGCCATAGTGACGAGCATAGAGGTAGTTAAAGAGCGCAGTCCGCGCATTTCCGATGTGTAAAAGTCCAGTCGGACTTGGTGCATAACGCACTCGAATCGCTTTTGTCAAAGTTCCATTCTCCTATTTGTATTTCGGGGAATCATTCCCACTCCGATTTTCAAACGTAATCATTATATCATACTCTGAGGGCAGAATACGACTTTACAGTCTATTTTTACGACAGGCGCTCTTCCAGCTGGAAGTCGATAGGAAGCCAGGCCAGCACATTCTCCAGCTGCTTTTCCCAGTAATACCACTCATGCTTACCTGGACTGTGGCTGTACGTAATATCCAAGCCTAAGTCTTGCAGGTTTTTCACCGCCTCCTGATTGGCCTGGTAGAGAAAGTCCTCTTCACCACACCATGCCCAAAGCTTGGTCTTTTTATCAGATTGCTTGGCTATGCTCTCCAGCGAATGAGGACTGCTGGTCCAGTCTTTATAGTCTCCAAAAACTCCTCGCCAATAGGCTGGCGTTGCCATTTCAGCATTATCCGGGCGAGCATCAAGAAAACTCAAAGCGCCAGAAAGACTAGCCGCGTATGAAAAGCAGTTAGACTTGAGAGCCAGCTTAAAGGCTCCGTATCCGCCCATGGAAAGACCAGCGATAAAATTCTTCTCCCGCTTATCTGACATATTTGGGAAAAAGCGCTTGAGCACCCGAGGCAGCTCCTCAGCGATGGCTTCGTAATAGTTAAAGCCGTACTGAGTATCGGTGTACCAACCATTGCTAGTATTAGGCATAACAACAATCAAGTTGGTCGAGCGAACCAGACGCTCAATATTTGAGCGCTTGAGCCAGCTATTGTGATTCCCGTTCATACCATGAAGTAAGTACAAAACAGGAATGTCCTTATCATCCGGCTTGTCCACACGAGCTGCGTCCGGATAGAGGATATTGACACCCCATTCCATCTCCAAAGCCTCAGAATAATACTCTATTTTCATCACTGCCATTCGCATTTCTCCTTCGTATCTTCCTGACAAGAAAAAGCCGAAGCCCGACTTTTCTTGTATTTGTGTTCAGATTTTTACCGCACTTCCATAACGACCGGCAAAATAGCTGGGCGACGCTTGGTTTGGTCAAAGAGATATTTGGCCAGACTGTCACGGACAGCACCCTTCAGCTCACCCCAGTCAAAGCTATCCTGCGCCAGATAGTCTTCCACAGTTTTATTGATAATGTCAGAGCTTTCACGCAAAATATCTCTGCTCTTCTTGACATAGACAAATCCACGGGTGTGTACTTTAGCCTTGGAAATGATTTCCTTTTCCTTCCGGTTAACTGTGAGTGCCACAATGAAAATACCATCTTCAGACAAGACCTTGCGGTCGCGCAGGACGATATTACCCACGTCACCAATCGCATTCCCATCAATCATGACATCTCCTGCTGACACAGCACCAGCTGGCACAAAATCACCATGGTCGTATTCCATAATGCTGCCCCGCTTAGGAATGAAGATATTTTCCGGCAGCATGCCAACTTCCATGGCAGCCTTGGCATGAGCATCCAAGCCGCGGTACTCACCCTGAATAGGGAAGAGGTACTTGGGCTGCAGCAGGTTAATCATGAGCTGCAAATCACGCGCATTTGCGTGACCCGAAACCCGCAGGTTTTGGGTAATCAGCTTGACAATGCCCCCCGCCTGATAAATCATATTTTCCACGCGAGCCACGACCGCTTCCTTGGCAATTGACGGCGTCGTTACGATGTAAATCAAATCGCCTTCCTTGATTTCCACATAGCGGTGACGGCCGATTGACATCTTGCGCAGACCATTGATAGGCTCACCCATCCGGCCAGTCTCCAAGATAATCAGCTCATGGTCTTCAAACTTAGACATTTCCTTAGGCTTGATCAAGAGGCGTTCGTCCACCAAGGACAGCTTCTTGAGGCGGATAGCCGTACGGACGATATTTTCAATGTCAAAGCCTGTCAAAACCACACGACGACCAGTCTCAGCAGCTGCATCAAAGACCTGCTGGATACGAGACAAGTTGCTGGCAACCGCCGCAACAATCACGCGGCCATCCCAGTCGGCAATCGTATCTTCGATTTCCTTGCCAACCTCGCTCTCACTAGCCACCTGAACACTACTGTCTGCATTGGCTGAATCACTGAGCAAGGCCAGAACACCTTCGCGGCCAATTTCAGCTAAACGGCCAAAGTCTGTCGCATAGGACGGGCTGGCAGACTGGTCAAACTTGAAATCACCTGTATAAACGATGCTGCCTTTTCTGGTCTTGATGACAATTCCCAAACTCTCAGGAATCGAGTGAGTCGTCCGGAAGAAGGAAACCACGGTTTTGCCAAATTCAATCTCGGTATTTTCATCAATCACATGGAAATCATTGAACTTCTTAACCGCATCGTTATTTTTAACAAAAAGCTTGGCCAGCTCAATCGTCAACTCTGATCCGAAAACCGGCACCTTAGCATCTGCCAGAAGATTAGGCAGAGCACCAATCGCATCCGCGTGCCCGTGCGTCAGAAAGACACCCGCAATCCGCTTCTTGTTTTCAAACAAATAGTCCATGTTGGGAACAACATAATCCACGCCCAACTGCTCATTTTCTGGGTACTTCAGCCCAACATCCAATACAAAAATGGAATCATCCACTTCGGCAACGTAGAGGTTTTTACCATTTTCACGTACGCCGCCTAAAGCAATCAGTTTAATATTGCTCTTGCTCATTTTTTCTCCTATTCAATTTTCAGAACCTCACTTTTATCAAAGATTCTTTATTTTATTACTAACGGTCCTTGGCTAGCCAAGTCGAATTACAGTCTTGCAAACCTTAGGTTTGCATATCCAACCTATTATAGCATTTTTTCAGCTTTTTTCAAAACAAAGAAAAATTGTTTTTCCATTGTCACTTAGAATGGAGCTATTTTTCTAACCACGAAAAAACACACCGACAGCAAAAAAAGAAACAGCCGCAAACTGTCCCTTTTTAGGGTTAGGCTTTGCCAGTCAGATTAAAACGGACAAAATAAACCATTATCGCAGCTGTAACCAAGAAAGCCAGCCCAACCGTTGCCAGAGCATGAGCAGAAAAGAACAGCAGGCTAGCTATCAAGCTTAGAATCGGAAGCGCTACCTCTATAAGCAGAAACCTCATTGAAAATCTACGTTCTAGCTTATTACAAGGAGTGTAGGGCAGAAGGACAGACAGGGGGGAGAAATTTTCATTGCCGAAATGCTCGGAAAGCCCAATCAACTTCTACCCAAAAGTGATAATGCCCAGAAGAAGCAGCCGCTCAATCAAATGAGGAAAATCGATGGGGCTGAGATCAGCCGAGACAAAACCGTGATTGGGATTACTGAGAAAGCCGGGCAGGATTTAGGTCGCCAAAATTCCAATCACTGCTACCCAAAGACCGATATGGCAAGGAAAGATCAGAGGCAGAAAGAGGCAGGCCGTACAAATGACATAGTCGGATTCATAGTCAAACAGCTGGTGCTGGCATTTTGCTTTTTTCACATCCACTCTCTTTCCTGAATCCTAAAATCGATTAACCCATATAGCCAAGCGCTGGTAGAAAAAGAGCCAGCAGTCTGCAAGAAAATTAAAGCCCAGCACAATGTAGAGGCCGCGAAGATTTTCCTTAGCATAGACCGCGCTAGCGTAAATCAGTTCCTGACCACCTAAGTGATAATTCAACAAGTCCATCTCTTCTAAATAAATAAGCTTACTCCAAAATTCACTGCCTAGATAAATTAAAAGAATATAATTTGCTAGTCTGATTACTGGATACAGATATGATGCCAAATAGTAATGTGCATGCTTTTGAAGATGCCAGCGTCTCAGCCATTCTCGTCTATCAAGCTGAGGTCCTGCAAGAATAAAAGTGAGGACGGCCGCTGTCTCTACAACATCTTTGAAGGGATAGAAGCTCCATTTGAGAATAGGCTCAAAAGAATCAATACCTGTAATCCCGTAGCTTTTAATCACTAAACTATCCAAGAATTGATAATTGAAGATAATGAATAACATTAAAAATAATATTAAAAACAAGAAAAAGAAATAACCTTTTTTCCACCTTAAAAATCTTTTATACTTCCGACTCCGCCGAATCATCTGCAGCTTGAAATTGGGATTATTCGGTACATTCTCCGCAATAGGCTCACCGCAGGCCGGACAGATGACATAGTCGGCCTCATAGTCAAACAGCTGGTGCCGACATTTTTCTTTTTTCAGCTTCATTTTCTCTTTACCTTTCCAAAAACCCGAATATCAAGCTGTATGATATTCGGGTTTCTCACCTTTTATTGGCTCACTTGGTCTTGCAAATTGCTTATCACCAGTCAACACCATAGTATCGGAGCATCCGCTTGCTGACCCGCATGCCATTGTACTGAACCAGCGAAATCCAGCGGTATTTGTCAATCAAATCCTTGGCGACCATGAAGAAGAGTCCTTGCGGCATAACTCCCAGACTTGACAAAACATAGCTGTCTACTCCGATTGTTACGGAGGAAACAGCATTGAAGAGTAAGTCTACCACACTATTCCTATAGTATTCGTCATATTTTTCCAAGTCAAGACTTTTATTCAAGGCTGCGATTAGTTCCCTTAAATTTGAGGAAGAATTATATAAGGTTTTAAAGGTGTCCACTTGATTTCTTAAATCTACTCCACTTCTACCAGCTTGTATTAACAAATGAGATGCTCTAAGTGCTGTCTGCGAAGCAGTCAAATCAAGTTCTTCTATATTGACAGCCTCCTTCAATAAATCAGCACTATCTTTTAGGGTTTTAACGGTATTGATAGTATTATAAATCAGTTCTCCCCTCTGAACCCCTCTTAGATAGGTATCGTAAGTGCGCCTGTCGTCATTGACAATCCAGGAACTGAAGTAGGTTTCGTTAGAATACTCTGGTACGACTTTCTCTAAAACACCTGTCTTGATGTCCACGAAGTGAGACAGATACATATAGGCCGTCTCTTTTTCAAGAGTAGTCGCATTGGCATCGCGACCCATGTTTAACTTGGCCATCTCAAAAGCATAGTTCCATTGATTGGCCATGTTCTTAGCTTTTTCCTTTTCCTCCATCGCTTCTTTATCGACTGTCAGTTGATTTGCCACATCATTGACATATTCTTTTAAATCCCTATAAAATTGGTCGTCTTTTCGGTTTAATGACGTAAAATCATTGATGGACAAACCAACTTTTTGCAGGGAAGAGTCTACCAGATAGAGATTGGACAGCACTGTATCACTTATCTCCCCGTTCTGCGACTGTTCCGCAAAGACAATCTGACTTGGCAAGACACCGCTCAAAGAGAAAAATAGAAGCAAAAGATACATTTGAACTTTTCTTATAATCGGCATAATCATACCCTCCTAATAATGAAAAGCAATGATGACACTTGAAAAACTGCTCCTACAATAACCTCCCTCCTAACTGCTAATTGTTTTCCAATCATCATCCCTAATATAAATATACAATGAAAACCCTTTCCTGTCAACGGTATCTTATACTTGCAAAGTACAAGAAAACAGCCCCCAGAGGGCTTTCACCCCAGATACACGGCATGCCAATCGTAGCAAAAAAAACGACCTCTAGCTTTACTCGGCTAGAGGTCTGGTTTACTTCGCTGGTATGAGAGCAATCAGTTCATCCAAGATGTAACTGAATAACAATTTTTTATTTATTGTTTTTATTATTTTTTATAAACTTTTAATTCCTTCAACCGCTAATGATTTTCTTTTTATCTTAGCATTGGAAATCTCTATAACATAATAAAGCACTATTGATTGAATTCTCGAAGTTTGAAAACCATCTAAAAGCTTCTACTTTCTATACTATCGTTACAATCAGGCAAGCTAAGCAGGCCTGTCTGACAATTCAACCAATATGTCAAGTAAAGCAACTACTTATGTATTACAAACAACTATACCAACAAAGTAAACTTAAAAGCGAATGAATTTGGTTTCCTTTCTTTTTATTTCCTTAACTCTATTATAGTACTCTATTTAGATTTTTGCAAGCGTTTACAACTAAGAAATTAAAAAACTTTTTAGCTAAGAAAAAAGAAAGGAGACCTTAAAATGATCTCCTTTAAATTCTAGATAATTTTTATCAGTAACTATAGCTAACAAAGACTTTTTATAAGGAAAATCAACTATTGGTTTTATTTATCGTCTTTTTTAACCATATTTTTAACGCCTTCGATTGCGCCTTCAACAGCATCTTTGGCATCTACTGCAACTTCTTTAACTTTAGAAACTACTTTTTCAGCAGCTCCTTCTTTTTCTGTTTTTTTATCACCAGTTAAATTGCCAAGGCCTTCTTTAACAGAACCTTTAGCTTGGTTGAATTTTTCTTCTGTAGACATAATTGATACCTCCGTTATTAGTTTCAATTTTTAAAGCAATGAAAGAATATAAGAATTCCTAATCTCAGCTAGAGAATTAACGAACGCGAGCTTTTTCATTTGATGCAGCGTCTTTAACAGCCTCTACACCATCGCCAACTTTTTCTTGAACAGCTGAGAAACCACCGCTAATGCCAGATTTTGCTTTTTCGAATTGCTCTGAAGCAAATTCACCTGTTGATTCAGCAACATCTGTCACACGATCTTGCAGGCTTACTGAGTCAGCTTCGTGTTGTTCTTTTGTTTTAATATCAACAACATTGACATTAACCTCAACAACTTCCAAATCAGTCATCTTAGATACTTCCTCTACAACAACTTTTTTGATTTCCTCATATAATGCAGGGACATTCTTTTGATATTCCACAACTACGTTCAAGTCAACAGCTACTTGTTCTTTACCAACTTCAACATTGACACCATGAGTCACGTTGTCAGAATTGACAATTTTATCTTTTAAGTTAGAGAAGAAGCCACCATCAACAGCAAGCAAGCCTGAAACTTTCTCTAAAGAGATACCAATGATTTTTTGAATGACTTTGTCATCGTAAGTCAATTCACCTTTTACTTCATGAGTTGCTGGAGCAACTTCCTTTTTTGCAACATCTTTTACTTCTTTAACATCTTTATGTGACATATTAAACTCCTTTATTATTTAAATATATTATTTTTTTGAATATAATATCCAATTCCTGCCCCTAGAGTAGCGCAAATCAAGACAAATAGAGTCTTAAAGAAGCCAAAGGATAGGATAAAACACGCTAGAATAATGCCTGCTAATCCAGACAAGATTGGATATTGATATTTTTTAAACCATTCCATTTTTTACTTCCTTACTTTACACGGCTAGTAGTTTTTTTAGCCGATTCTTTTGGCTTGAAGTCTGAGACAGAGATTTTAAGCTTGACATTATGATTGATTCCGAAGAATTCTGTCAATCCAGACGCAATTTCTTCTTGAATCAACTGACTTCTCTTGATGATGTTTTCCGAAGGAACGATTGCCCCTTTAACGGAAACCATGCATTTGTTTTTACGGCTATTTACTGAAACTGTAGGATCTTTAATTAAACCGTGGTCTGTTAACAGACTACGAACAAACCCTTCAATGGCTGAATTTTTCAGCATCAGTTTCCCATCCGCATCAGCTAGCTGAATTTCCAAACGTCTCTTAGGATAAAAAACTATCACTAACATTAGTAGTAAGATTAAGCTTGCTAAAACCACAGTGCCCCAGAAAACATACCTAGAAAGATAGTAGCCCACAAAAGGAATCTGCTTCCACGTGAATAACTTCCAACTAAATAACTGGAGCCCCAGACCGCTGACTTTATGAAAGTCTAGCAAAACAGGAATCAAAATTGTCAAGATTAAAATACAGAAAATAAGGGAAAGTATTTTTCTTGATTTTGACATATTGAATCCTCACATCATTAAATTTTAAATTGTATTTTGAAAGTAAAAAGACAATTTATGCATTTTTACCTACAAAAAATGATACAACAGCTACTACAATAACTGCACCAATGATAGAAGGAAGCAAGGCCATACCAGCCAAACTAGGACCCCAAGTTCCCAAAAGTGACTGACCGACAGCAGAACCAACTAAACCTGCAACAACGTTTGCAATAACACCCATTGAGCCGCCTTTTTTAGTGATTGATCCAGCAATAAGACCAATAACACCTCCAACAATAATAGACCAAAGCATATTGATTCTCCTTTCTAATTTTTTCTAAATCAAAATTGTTTAATAATATTTTTTACTATTATTTTTTGATTAACATAATTATATAATTTTCCAACTTGGAAACATAATAATTCAACTTGGTTTTCTTTCCGTTTATCTGTACTATAGATACGCAAAGATAAGAATTCCTTGTTCTATAGGCTTTTATCAGCATTTTTAGATATATTTTAGAGTTGTTAAACGAGGTTAAATGCATAAAATATGGTATAATTGCCTGATAATAAAAACACTATATAAAGAAAGATAATATTTTAATGCGAGAATTACTGTCTAAAAAGAGCCACAGGCAATTAGAACTATTAGAACTACTATTTAAAAACAAACGCTGGTTTCATATTTCTGAACTGGCTGAACTATTGAATTGTACAGAACGTTCAGTAAAAGATGATTTATCCCATGTCAAGTCTGCGTTTCCTCAATTGATTTTTCACTCGTCCACTAATGGTATACGTATCATTAATACCGATGATAGTGATATTGAGATGGTCTATCACCATTTTTTTAAGCATTCAACCCATTTTTCAATTTTAGAATTCATCTTCTTTAACGAAGAATATGAAACTGAGAATATTTGTAAAGAGTTTTATATAAGCTCTTCATCACTCTATCGTATAATCAGTCATATTAACAAAATTATAAAAAAACAATATAATTTTAAAATTAGTCTCAATCCTGCTCGGATTATTGGAGATGAGATTGATATCCGCTATTTTTTTGCACAATATTTTTCGGAAAAATATTATTTTCTTGAATGGCCCTTTACAGATTTTTCAGTAGAACCTTTGTGTAAGCTGTTAGCACTGGTCTATAAAGAAACTGCATTTCCTGTCAATTTCGCAACTCAACGAATGTTAAAATTGCTCCTCGTTACGAATTTATATCGAATAAAGTTTGGTCATTTCTTGGAAGTTGAGAAAGATTCTTTTAACAATCAATTGTTAGAATCTTTCATGCAGGCAGAAGGAATCGAAGACATTGTAGCGAGCTTTGATTCTGAATATCATATCTCTCTGAATAAAGAAGTGATAGGTCAACTATTTGTCTCCTATTTTCAAAAAATGTTTTTCATTGATGAAAATCTATTTATGAGCTGCGCAAAAACAGACAGCTATGTAAAAAATTCGTATCAATTATTAAGTGATTTAATTGATCAGATAGAAAGCAAATATAATCTAAAAATAGACAATAATGACAATCTTATTTGGCATTTGCATAATACAGCACATCTGCATCGTCAGGAACTATCTACAGAGTTTATTCTGTTTGATCAAAAAGGGAATACCATCAAGAACTTTCAAAATATTTTCCCTCAATTTGTTTCAGATATTAAAAAAGGGATTGAACATTACCTAGAGACTTTGGATATCCATAGCACACCAATGAAAGTCAACCACCTATCCTATACTTTTATCACTCACAGCAAACATTTAGTGCTGAATCTTTTACAAAATCAGCCTAAATTAAAAGTTTTAGTCATGAGTAATTTTGATCAGTATCATGCAAAATCAGTAGCAGAGACCCTTTCTTATTATTGCAGCAACAATTTTGAACTTGAGGTTTGGAATAAATTAGAACTATCAATCGATTCTTTAAAAGAATCACCTTACGATATCATCATTTCTAATTTTATTATTCCACCCATTGAGAATAAGAGACTGATCTATTCCAATAATATTAATACGGTCGCACTCATCTCCTTACTTAACGCAATGATGTTTATTCGATTAGATGAGTGATTTAGACTATTTTGATAACAAAAAAACCGCAATCTAGCGGTTTTTATTAATCTACGAGAGCCTTTTGATCATTAATTGTCTAACGTTGTGGGAGCAATACATTATTTAGTACATATTCTTTCTCTTGTTTTTACAAAACTCTGAGCAAGCCTATTCAAACAAGCCATAATAATCCGCGATGGTCATCTTGCCCTTCTCTTCTTTGTTCAAGTCCTGAATAATCTGCCCATCTTTCATAACGATTAGTCGGTTACCGTATTTGAGGGCATCCTCCATGTGATGAGTAATCATAAGGGCTGTGAGGCGGTCACGATTGACAAATTCATTGGTCAGCTCCATCAAGGCTACACTGGTCTTAGGATCCAGCGCCGCAGTATGCTCATCCAGAAGCAAAAGCTCTGGGCGCTTGAGCGTTGCCATGAGCAGACTCAAAGCCTGTCTTTGTCCGCCAGAAAGAAATTCAATCGGTGTATCCAGATGCTTGTCCAGACCATTGCCGATTTTCTCAATCGTCGCCTGAAACTCTTCCCTGTAACTGTTGAGTCCACGGGGCACCAAGCCACGCTTTTCGCCTCGGAATTTGGCAATGAGAAGATTTTCCGCCACTGTCATCCGCGGAGCCGTTCCCATCTTAGGATCCTGAAAGACACGGGACAGGTACTTGGCCCGCTTTTCTGGTGAAAAATGAGTGACATTTTCCCCCAAGATATGAATGCTGCCGCTGGTTAGGGGGAGAGTTCCGGCAATGACATTGAACAGGGTTGACTTTCCTGCACCGTTTCCACCTAAAATTGTAATAAAATCATGCTCGTGAATGTCTAAAGAAACATCATTTAGGATGATTTTTTCTTCATCAAAGCCGCTCTTTACAAGCTTAGTTGCATTTCTTAATTCTACAATCGCTGTCATTTGCTTAACTTGGCTCCTTTAAAGAATTTATTTTTCAGGGTTGGAATCATGAGACAGACGGCCAGAATCACCGCACTGTATAGACGGAGATAGTTGGTATTAAAGCCGAGAGCAATGACACCCCAGATCAAGAACTGATAGGCAATCGCACCAACCACAATGGTAATCAGTCGCTCTGCCAAGGTCAGACTCTGGAAGAGCACTTCGCCAATGATAAGACTGGCCAAACCGACAACAATCACTCCAATCCCGCGGGAAACATCTGCATAGCCTTCCTGCTGGGCAATCAGCGCCCCAGACAGAGCAATCAAGCCATTTGACAGAATCAGTCCCATGAGCTCCATACGGCCAGTATTGATCCCAAAACTGCGAGCCATGTCTGGATTATCTCCAGTCGCGATATAAGCCTGCCCTAGCTTGGTATCCAAAAAAAAGAGTAGGGCTGCAATCACTAGGCTGACAAAAATCAAACCAGTCAAGAGGTCATTGACTTCCCCTGAAAAGGGCAGAACATCCTGAATTTTACTGCTGCCTAAAAGCCCCAGATTGGCACGGCCCATCAGCATCAGCATGATAGAGTGGCAGGAGGTCATGACCAAAATCCCAGAAAGCAGAGTCGGAATTTTCCCTTTGGTATAAAGCAGACCTGTCACGGCACCCGCAGCACAGCCCGCTAAAACGGCTGCTGCTGTTGCCAGAAAAGGATTGACTCCTTTGGTAATCAAGGTAACAGCTACCGCCCCGCCCAAGGGGAAGGAGCCTTCTGTCGTCATATCAGGAAAGCCCAGAATCCGAAAGGTCATAAAAATACCTAGACCTAGGACGGCCCAAACCAGTCCCTGAGAAATAATGGAAAGAATCATAACATTGTCCTAACTAATTAAAATCGTTTCTCTATTTTAACATAAAAAAGGAGCCAATTTCAATGCTGATGCGCAGACAAAGAAATTGACTTCCCAACTATTCCTCAACAACTGTCATCCGGCCAGTATCTACATCGTAAACCGCTCCTGAGATTTCTACATCAGCTGGGATCAGTGGTGACTGCCGCAGCAAGGCCATATCCTCTCGCACACTTTCCTCTACATCTGTAAAGGGCAAAAAGTCCTGATCACTGACATCGACACCTAGTTCTTGATGAAGATAGGCCGTGAAATCCTCATTCTTGAAGGTCTGTGCCCCACAGTCTGTATGATGCAAAACCACGATTTCCCGCGTTCCTAGCTGCTGCTGGGAGATGACTAGCGAGCGAATCATGTCCTCTGTTACCCGACCGCCGGCATTGCGCAAGATATGAGCATCTCCTAGTGCTAGACCCAGAGCCTGAGCCACGTGGAGCCTAGAGTCCATGCAGGTCACGATAGCTACCTTGGTCTTGGGATTAATGGGCAGATGTGCCGTTCCATGCAGATCGACATAAGCTTTATTGGCCTTCATAAAGTTTTCAAAATATGACATTTTGACTCCTGACTAATTATATTATTTGATCTTCAAACGAATTAACCTTATCATACTAGGTTTTGGCTTTAGAACTTCCCTAACTTCAAAAAAGAGAGAACCTATATGAACTGCTCTCTGTGCTAGTTTTTATCACCCACTACAGTTGACAAAGAGCCATGTGTTACAACTTCTTAAAGTAGCGAGCAACGGGCCATTGTTCAAAACCAAAGTTCTCATAGGTTTTACGAGCCGGTGCATGACCTAGATCACCGCCCGTCTCAACCATGACCATTTCCATTCCTTTTTGTTTAATCTGATCACAAGCATAGGTCATGAGCGCTTTTCCGATACCTTGACGCTGATATCTTGGAGCAACAGCTAGGATATAAATCTCACCCATCTTATCCTCAGGGTGCAAGCGAATGTGAATCCATCCGACTAATTCTTCCTCCAGAAAAGCTAACCAGGAAAACTGACTCTCTTCATCTAAGACTGCTGTTAGATCATTGATTTGCCTTGTTTCCCACCCTTGAGGATAAAAATTGTCATAAACAAACTTAGGAACTCCTTTTTCCATTTTTGGAAAAACTGGAGACCAAGCTTGAATTGATAATTCTAAAACAGCCTCTTTATGCAATTTCTGATAAGGTTTTATAGTAATTGTCACTTTATTCTCCTAACGTTTCTTTAATCCGCCAAAAATGCCACGAACGAGTTCGCGTCCGATGGTGCTAACAGCTAGATCATAAAGGCGGCTGTTGCCTTTTCAAGGCTTGATTAGCCTTCATAAAGTTTTCAAAATAAGACATTCTTTCCCCTTACTGGTACTTTGATATCCAAATAATTTTATATTATCTTACCATCTTTTCTGCTATTTGTCAGTTCTCGACTTTGTTATAAAAAAATAGGACAGATAAATCCAGCATCTAGCCTGATCTTCTGTCCTAGTTTTATTTGTTATGAGCTTCTTGGAATATACTTGCTGAGTGAGCCTGCAAAGGTTTGAAGATTGAGACTTTGCACATAGACTTCACCAGTTCCTTGGAAAGTGTTGACGACTCCTTCACCCGTTCCAATAGACTGCCAGAAGCCATTTTCCAGATGGATATTATAATTCAAAGACTGGCTCCAAGCTACTACATGGGCATTGTCAATAGTCACTTCTTGGTTATGAAGCTCAATTTTCTTAATAGATCCAAAGGCATTAGCCAACAGAGTGCCCTGACCTTGAGTTGTCATAACGAAGAGACCCCCTTGCCCTCCAAAGATAGCCTTGCCGACAGACTGACGCTCCATGGTATAGTAAGCCGTACCATCAAGAGCCAGAAATGCGCCGTCATTAAGTCGATATTGCTTTTCGCCTAGCTGAAGAGGAATGACTTGGCCAGGAGAATCTGGCGCTAAAGCAAGGTAGCCATTATCAGACTGGGCAACAGCCTGGGTAATGAAGGTACTTTCACCAGAAACCATAGAACGCCCCACAGCCTTGACAAAACGTCCCAAGCCAGAACCGCTTGCATTGAGCTGGGTATTCAGGGTCACATTCGGCGTGTGGTAGACCATGCTGCCACGCTGGATAAAGACCGTTTCACCTTGATTGAGCGACAACTCAACCAAAGGAAACTGCATATTACTGTCCATAGAAAATCGCATAAGAAATGCCTCCTTCTCATTATGACTTGATTATAACATTTTCATATATTTTGGACAAAGGAAAACTGAAGCATCAAAAAAGAAGAGACAACCTGAGTCTCTCCTAGAAATTTTCAAGAATTGTCAATATGCAGGTGTGGGCGAAGAACATTTGCAAAGGTTTCAATATTGAGACTTTGGATGTAAATTTCGCCAGTTCCATAGAAGGTATTAACCACTCCTTCACCAGTCCCCATGGACTGCCAGAGACCATTTTCTAAATGAATATCATACTCCAGCTCTCGACTCCATGCTACTACGTGAGCATTGTCAATCGTTATCCTATCATTATGCAGCTCGACCTTTTGAATCGAGCCAAAGGAATTTACCAAGAGTGTCCCCTGACCTTGGGTACTCATCACATAAAAGCCTCCTTGGCCACCAAAGAGAGCTCGACCTACCGACTGCCTCTCCAAAGTATAAGAGGCAGAACCATCCATAGCCAGAAAAGCCCCATCATTAAGGCGGTATTGCTTTTCACCTAGTTCCAGAGCAACAATCTGACCAGGTACATTAGGTGCCAAGGCTAGACGACCGTTATTTGATTGAGCAGTTGCTTCAGTGACAAACACTCCTTCGCCAGAAGCCATAGAACGGCCCACAGCTTGGATTGCCTTGCCAAAGATTGATTGAGACTCTGCATTCACTTTAGCATTCAGGACAACATTGGGAGTGTGGTATATCATGCTCCCAGTCTGAATACGAACAGACTCTGATGCATCTAAGGCAATCTCCGCCAAGGGAAATTGAGCATTGTTGGTAATAGAAACATTCATACGATGATCTACCATGGTTGATTATCCTCCTAAAAAATCTGGAAAAACAACTTATAGGAAATTCCAGATAAATCCTATTTTTTTCTAGCAATATTATAGCACGCACAACAACTTTTCGCAATACTACTTTAATCAAGAAAATACCTTCTTTAACACTTCCCCAATCGTCGTCACACCGATGACTTGGATATTGTCTGGAACTTTGAGGCCGTTCAGAGAGTTTTTAGGAGCGTAGACTTTGGTGAAGCCCAGCTTTGCTGCTTCGTTGATACGCTGCTCGATACGATTGACCCGTCGGATTTCGCCAGTCAGGCCAATTTCACCGATAAAGCACTCTTGAGGATTGGTAGGCAGATCCTTGTAGCTGGAAGCAATGGCGACCGCTACCGCCAAATCAATCGCTGGCTCATCTAGCTTGACACCCCCAGCTGATTTGAGGTAGGCATCTTGATTTTGCAGGAGGAGGCCAGCCCTTTTTTCCAAAACTGCCATGATAAGACTGGCTCTGTTAAAGTCCAGTCCAGTCGTGGTTCGCTTGGCATTGCCAAACATGGTCGGTGTCACCAAAGCCTGCACCTCTGCCAAAATCGGCCGCGTTCCTTCCATAGTCACGACGATAGATGAACCTGTCGCGCCGTCCAGACGCTCTTCCAGAAAGACTTCACTTGGATTGACAACCTCAACTAGCCCGCCAGATTGCATCTCAAAAATACCAATCTCATTGGTTGAGCCAAAGCGGTTCTTGACTGCTCTCAAGATACGGAAAGTGTGCTGACGTTCGCCCTCAAAATAAAGCACGGTATCCACCATGTGCTCTAGCGTCCGAGGACCAGCTAAGGTTCCTTCCTTGGTCATGTGACCAACGATAAAGGTCGCAATATTATTGGTCTTGGCCAGCTGCATGAGCTCAGCTGTCACCTCTCGAACCTGAGAAACAGAGCCTTGAACACTGGAAATTTCCGGCGACATCACTGTCTGAATGGAGTCGATAATCAGAAAATCTGGCTTGATTTTCTCAATCTCCGTGCGGATATTTTGCATATTGGTCTCGGCGTAGAGATAAAATTCACTGTCAATATCACCGAGACGTTCCGCCCGCAGCTTAATCTGCTCAGCTGATTCCTCTCCGCTGACATAAAGGACGGTGCCCTGATGAGAAAGCTGGGTAGATACTTGCAGAAGCAGGGTGGATTTCCCGATACCAGGATCCCCGCCAATCAGAACCAGACTACCAGGCACTACGCCACCACCCAGCACACGGTTGAACTCATCCATTTCCGTCTTGGTCCGGTTGACATCAATCGAAGTGACCTCAGCCAGCTTCATGGGCCGGGTCTTTTCACCTGTCAAGGAAACACGAGCATGCTTGACTTCTGCAGCCTCTACTTCCTCAACAAAAGAAGACCAAGCTCCACAATTAGGACAGCGACCCAGATACTTAGGCGAATGATATTCACAATTTTGACAGACAAAGGTCGTTTTTTTCTTAACGATGGTGATTCTCCTTATTTTCTAATAATCCAAACAAAAGTAGATAAGACCTGACACACTTGCTCTATATTAGTAAAGCCAGCCTCTTCTAATAGGTTTGCAACTTCTTGAGGCGAGAGGGTATTCATCAAACTAGCTTGATTCTCATAGGTACGCTGAACTTGTTGCTGATTAGCTCCTAGCTCTGAAGCAAGTGTTTTCCAATAGCCCAGTTGCTGGCTGGAAAAAAAGCTAAGAATCAGAAGGCCACCTTCACTTAAAGAGTCATAAATTTTTCGAAGAAAAAAGCTGGGATTCTCAACAAACTGCAACACTAGCAAGCAAGAACAAATCTGATAAGCAGAAGGCAGCACTGCTTCTTCAAATCGACTATTAAGATACTCCGCTTGAGGCAGATGAACCTGTCTTTTAAGCTCTTGTAGCATCGCCTCACTCGGCTCCACAACCGTCAACCCTGCCTTAGGAAATAAGGATGCCAAACCATTCAACTCATCCGTCTGGCTTGCCAAAGCTAACACCTTATCGACTTTTAAACTGGGTGCTAACCTAAGCAATACTCCTCGGAAAATCACATCTAGCATCACATCATAGCCTGGTATTTTCTGACGAATCTCTGTTGCATAATCCTTGCTCTTAAATTCTTTCATATTTTTTTCTATCTCTAAATCCTTTTGTTAAGATTCTTTTTACAATGAAACATTAAAACTTCAGTTCATATTCAACAAACTGGCAAAAATCAATCTGCTGATCAGCTACAAACTGGCGGATGAGCATGCGATGGGCTACAAGAGCTACCGTCTCGTAGTCTCTGTATTTGCTTAAGGCACTGAAAAAGCGGGCTTTCATCTGCTCAGCCGTTTCATACTGGACAGGACTTCTTGCAGGGAGACAACCATTATTTTCAAAAAACAACTCCCGAGCCTGCTCAAACTTTTCTATCCCACTCTCATATACCTGCCATTCATGCAGCAAAGGCTCCACAAAAAGCGGCAGTTGGCGGTCTCGAATCAAATAGGAAGCCGTCTCCAAAGCTCGCGTCACAGAAGATGAAATCAGAATTTCCGCCTGTTCCAGCAAAGGATTAGCAGCGGCCTCTGTCGCCATCTGGCGACCAGCAACTGACAAGGGAGCCAAATCTAGTCCAAAGCCAGTGTAACCAACCTCTTCCAAAAGTGAATAATCTGGCTCTCCATGGCGGATAAAAATGATTTTCATATTAATGTCCTGTCGACCCAAATCCACCGGTCCGCACACCTTCCGCTTCATCTCCATCAGCAATCAGAAATGGTGCAAAGACAGCCTGCACTACACGTTCGCCAACTTCAAGGACGACTTCCTGATCCGTGATATTCTTCATTTGGGCAAAGATATGGCCTTCGTTTCCAGGATTGCCATAGTAGTCGCCATCAATAACCCCAACGGAGTTAATCAAGACTAGGCCTTTTTTACGAGGATTGGACGAGCGATCGTAAAGATAAAGCACCTCGCTCGGCTGCATATAGGCCTTGACACCAGTCGGAACCAGCTTAATCTCCCCTGGCGCAATGAGGGTGCGCTCTGCCACTTTCAAGTCGTAGCCAGCTGCGTGAGCTGTCTCTCTCTTTGGCAATAAATCTTCATTTGTAAAGCTGGAAACCAGCTCGAATCCGCGGATTTTCATGTATTTCTCTTTTCTATTTTTGCTGTCCCTATTATACTAAATTCGCAAAAAACAAGCAAAAAAACCGCCGATTGGCGATTCTCCCTAGTATAGATCTCTGATGATCTCTCCATTATCCAGATAGGTAAACTGCTCCGTCAAATCTGATGTGAAAACTTGATACATTTCCTTAAAGCTCACAGCCAGCGAGTAGCTGTCAAAATCTTCACGGTTAATCCAGAACACCTCGCCTTCGTCGGATGAAACTAGCTCTCCTTCAAAACGATTGGTCCTGTAAAGAAAAACGATGTAGCGCTCATCTTTTTCAGTATAAAACTGCTTGACACCACACAAGCGAGGCTCATAGATAGTCAAACCCGTTTCTTCCTTGATTTCCCGTATCACTGATTTGACAAAGGATTCACGATTTTCAACATGGCCACCTGGAAAGCAAAGGCCGGTCCAATCATCATTTACTTTATTTTGCACTAAAATGCGGTCTCCATCGTAAACCATACACATATTTGTTAAAATAACTCGCTCCGCTCTTGACATCTCTATTCCTCCATCTACCGACCGATTCGCTCGGCCTACTTGTGACTCATTATAACATAAAAGACATCAAATTGTTGAAAATCCAGATTTCTCAGCCTTTCCAGCAAAAAAACCGCCAATTGGGCGGTTCTTATAGGGAGATTATTATGAAAAAGAAAAGTTTTAGGATTTCTAAACAAAGTTAGGAGGTCTTTGTTTATGGTCTTAGTATAGAACACTTATCTTAAATTTTCCTAAAAGTAACTTAAAAAAATAAAATAATTTTTTACAGCTCTTGCAAGAGGTACTGAAACAGCTCCAAATTGCCCTTTTCTTCGTTTATTAAAAACTCCGGATGCCATTGAAGGCCTATGATACGATGATTGTCAACCGATTCAATCGCTTCAATGGTATTGTCTCTTGGGTCAAAAGCTGTCGCTCGGAAATTAGGCGCCAAGTCCTTGATACTTTGACGATGGACCGAATTAATCTGGCTAGCCTGACCAAACAAGCGCTCCACAACGCTATCTTTCTCCGTGCGAATGGAGTGCGAAGTACCAAATGGCAAGCCCTGCCAGTGGTTGTCAATGTGCTGATTAAGAGTGCCGCCAAAAGCAACATTTACCAACTGCAGACCGCGGCAAATGGCCATAACAGGCTTGTTTTGGCGCAGAGCTTCTTTCAAGAGTGCCAACTCAAACTCATCGCGGACAATATTGTAATCATCACTGTCAATGGTCTTTTCTTCCCCATAAAACTGTGGGTGAACATTTTGCCCGCCTGATAAAATCAGCTTGTCAATCGTTTCTACATAATCCTGAACTAAACTTTTATCTCCAACGGGAATCACCATCGGCAGGCCACCAACCATTCGTACACCATCTACAAACTTGCGTGAAACAGAGGTGTGGATATTTTTCCCAGCTTCATCGACTGGACAAAGATTAGCTGAAATTCCAACAATTGTTCTGCACATACCGTGATTCCCCCTTATTTTGATATAGTATATCTTACCACTCCTCTGCGAAGCCGTCCAATAGATTTTTTTAAAGCTGGTTATAAAAATTTTTTATCAGAATATGCAACACTATAAATCTCTTTTTTAAAATTTAGAAAAACATTTCAGAATTATCAGAAAATTATTTACTTTTGACAGAAATTTGTTATAATAAGCAGTGTAAAAACTCATGACTTGGAGGTCCCTATGAGAAAATCAAATATTCTTCTTGCCGCAGGGCTCACTCTGCTCTCTGTCGGCTTACTTACAGCTTGCTCTGGAGGCGGAAGTTCCCAATCCAGCAAAAAAATCTACAGCTATGTCTTTACGTCTGATCCAACGACTTTGGACTACATCCAGTCGGCAAAGGGGTCTACCCACGAGCTGACTACAAATGGTGTAGATGGCTTGCTGGAAAATGATAAATATGGAAACTTAGCTCCGTCTATCGCAGAAGATTGGACAGTTTCTCCAGATGGTCTCGTCTATACCTATAAGC
>JABZYU010000029.1:0-21251 GCA_015264985.1 Streptococcus sanguinis
TTTCCAATATTTGGCAAAAAGAACATGGGGACGAACCCAGTTTTTTACGCGTTTTCTGAGCGTTCGAGCTCCTAGCACATTATTTGAATGCTGACGATAGAGCTCACCCGGCTTGTCAATATAGACTAGATTGCCAAAAGCCGCAGCCAGCAAGCCCAGATACCAATCGTGCATGAGCAGTTCATGCTCTTCCTTCCCAGTCCAAAGTTGGGCCAAGGCGCGATTTATCATAGAAACGCCGCCCGTCACCGTATTCTCCGTCAACTCTTGGACTAGTTCTGTATTAGCGTGATCTGACTGAGTGCGAATCATGCTTTCGTGAACAACCTGTAGCTCTTGATCCACGACCTTCAAGTCAGTATAAACCAGCAAGGGCTCACTGCTATCATGTTTGTCTGCCTCAGCCAATTGCATAGCAATCTTGTCTGGCAGCCAAACGTCATCTTGGTCGCTAAAAAGATAAAAATCCGAATCTTGATATTGAAGCAGGCTATGAAAACTCTGAATGACACCCAGATTTTGTGGATTTTCCCGATTGATAAAGGAAATGCGGTCATCCTTGCGGCAAAAGTCTTCGATGACAGCACGCGTCCCATCTGTAGAGCCATCATCACGAATCAGCAGCTGCCAGTCTCTATATGTCTGCTCTTGGATACTCTTAATCTGCTCGGCCAGAAATTGCTCCCCATTATAGGTGGACAGAAGAATGGTCACTTTCATGATAAAAATAAATCCTCGTATTCACCCACAATTTTTTCCCAGGTGTAGTTTTCTTTCATATTTTCTTTGGCGGCTTGACCTAGCTCCGTAAAATCTGTTTGAGCATCTACTCGGTCAATCAGCTGAGCCAGCTGGCCGGGTTCTTTTTTCCAGTACAGAGCCGTTTCTTTTGCTACCTTCCGATTGAAGTCCACATCCAGCACCAAATTGGCATCTGTCTGAGCCAGTGCTTCCAAGAGTCCCGGATTGGTCCCGCCAACCTCGTGGCCATGTATGTACGCAAAAGCATGATTACGGATATATTTGAGCAGATTCTGATCATAGACCGTCCCAGCAAATTTAATGCGAGAATCACGGTCAAAGCTCGTTTTCTGCTTAAGCTCTTCAAAATAGGGATTTCCCTCATGATTGCAGATAATCAGCAAGTCACGTTGGGTTTTGGATTTCATGAACTCTTGAATGATGGTTTCATAGTTGTTCTCCGGAACGAAGCGTCCGACAATGAGGTAATAGTCTTTTTCCTTACTGGCCCACTTTTCAAAGAAGACCCTGACCTTGCCTTCGTTTTCCGTCAGATTAGACAGATAAAGGTCGGTTCCATAAGCGATACAGGTTGTTTTAGACCAAGGATAAGCTTTTTGAATATAGCTTTCGATGCCTTGATTGTCCGCAATAACCAAGTCAGCATGCTTGGTCATGACCTTTTCAGAATACTTGAGATAGGATTGGACTGGCTTAGACCACTTGGCCCGCTTCCACTCCAACCCGTCAGGATTGATAAAGAATTTACCGCCTGCCTGATGGATACGACGAGCAAAGGGAAAGATAAAAGCACCAACAGTATTTCCAAGAATGTAAAAAATTGGCTGCTCAATCTGCTCTTTCTTAGCAAACTTGAGGGAATAGGAAACAGCCATCATATCATAGGCAATTACTCGGGCCGGACCAAGCTTGGGTGGCTTGACTGTAAAGCAGTTTACTCCCTTGTAGTCAAAATGATGAAAAGCTTCATCATCCGATAAGCAAGCCACATGATACTGGATTTGAGAAGAGATTTGATGCTCTGTCAATTTCTCGACAAAAGTTTCAAATCCTCCATATTTGGCAGGAAGTCCCCGACTCCCGATGATGAAGACATGTTTCATGATTTCCCTCAATTCAAGATTTTACAATCCATTCTATTATACCACTTTCTAGTGTGTTTGTATAACCAGAATCAAAAAATCCATTATTACCCTTACAAAAAAATATGAAAGTCACTTTGTTTTTAAATAAATCTATCCATTGTAGATTTATTTAGATTACTTTCAAACATAGTCGTTTATTTTATCTTATACTAATTCGCTATATCTACGCCAGTACAACCTACAACTATCCTACTCGGACTAAAAAACTATCTCCTTAAATACAGAAAGCATACAAAAACCCCGTTTTCACGGGGTTTAGTGTCTGACTATAATTGTTATCTGGGAACGGAATCGAATTAAGCTTCGATTTCTGTAACCATACCTGAACCAACGGTACGTCCACCTTCACGGATAGAGAAAGTAGTACCTTGTTCAACGGCGATTGGGTGGATCAACTCAACGTCGATTGTTACGTTATCACCAGGCATTACCATTTCAACGCCTTCTGGTAACACACAAACACCAGTGATGTCTGTTGTACGGAAGTAGAATTGAGGACGGTATTTTGAAGAATGGAGTGTGACGTCCACCTTCTTCTTTAGTAAGGATGTAAACTTCACCTTTGAATTTAGTGTGTGGGTTGATTGAACCTGGTTTAGCGATAACTTGTCCACGTTCGATTTCATCACGTTGAACACCACGAAGAAGGACACCTACGTTATCTCCGGCAAGACCTTCGTCAAGTTGTTTACGGAACATTTCAACACCAGTAACAACTGCTTTTTGGATTTCTTCTTTGATACCAACGATTTCGATTTCGTCATTGACTTTAACGATACCACGGTCAATACGTCCTGAAGCAACTGTACCACGACCAGTGATTGAGAATACATCTTCAACTGGAAGAAGCAATGGCTTGTCAGTATCGCGTTCTGGTTCTGGAATGTACTCATCAACAGTGTCCATCAATTCCATGATGATGTCTTCAAATTTAGAGTCACCTTCAAGAGCTTTAAGAGCTGAACCTTGGATAACTGGAAGATCGTCACCTGGGAAGTCGTATTCTGACAAGAGGTCACGGATTTCCATTTCAACCAATTCAAGCAATTCTTCGTCGTCTACCAAGTCAATTTTGTTCATGAAGACGATAAGGTGTTTAACACCAACCTGACGTGAAAGAAGGATGTGCTCACGAGTTTGTGGCATTGGTCCGTCAGTTGAAGCTACTACAAGGATAGCTCCGTCCATTTGAGCGGCACCAGTGATCATGTTTTTAACGTAGTCCGCGTGTCCTGGAGCGTCGATGTGAGCGTAGTGACGTTTTTCAGTTTCGTACTCAACGTGCGCAGTGTTGATAGTGATACCGCGTTCGCGTTCTTCTGGAGCAGCATCGATAGACGCATAGTCTTTAGGTTGGTTAACTGCTGAAGGCAAGCGACGTGCCAATACAGTTGTGATAGCTGCAGTCAAAGTAGTTTTACCGTGGTCAACGTGTCCGATGGTACCAATGTTAACGTGTGGTTTACTACGATCGTATTTTTCTTTTGCCATTTGAGTAAAAGCCTCCAATAAAATATATTTTATAGATAGACAGTAGGCAATACAGTCTAACTTTCCTTACTATTTTATCAAATTTAAATGAAAATGCAAGTCTTTTAGCATTTTTTTGTGAATTAATCCTTGTCTAATTTGTAGTAAGGTTGATTTTGAATTGAGGCTCCAATACTGGAAGCATAATTCCATTCTTTCCCCTCTAGTTGAGCAAAATTTTCAGATTTTCCGGTAAGAATGACACCTGAAAAAGTCAATTGATCTCGATTCTTTTCCTCGCGAATATCTAGCTGGCTGAATTTCTTGAGATAGGTTTCAATGTCATTGTACATATTGTAATTGTTAACAGTTGGGAAAAAGGTTTTATCAACTTCTTTTAGATAGTCCAAGAAGGTCTTCTGTCCCTCTTTACTGCTAGTTGTTGGATCCATAGCTAATAATTCAGCACCAGCTCCATAGGTCGTCTTAGGATCAGAACTCAGTACCATGCCATTTTCACCGTCCTTCGATTGACTACCAATCCAATACCAATTAATCTTGAGATTATTCGGTATCATCTGCTGGATTTCCTTATAGGTATAGGGTCTATCAAAGGTCACGGCTACTTCAACCAATTGATCAGGCATTTCTTTGACAGAAGCCAACTCCTTAGGTATGGAATTACTATCCTTTGTTACTTTGGCATTAACATTGTAAAAAACCGGATATTTCTGGCGAAGTTCTCGCGTATAGGTCCCTGATTTAGTGTAATAAGTCCCTTCCGAAGTCGGATTTTTATAAGAGCCTGTTAGTGAATAGTTACCCTCATAAGCTGGATAAACCACTCTCACTCCATTCAAGTCTTTAAAACGATCGGAACGTAAGGTTCCTGAGAAATAAGAAGTTTGTGTGTAATAAAGACTATCATAGTCAACATTAGGGTAGGCGATTTCGGACATAATTTCGTACTGTTTCTGCAAGTTTTGTCCATTCTTGGAGGCTAATTCTATTAGTCCCTTTCCTAAGAGACCTAAAATCACTAAAGAAACAAAGGTGCTAATAGCTACTGTCTTCCAGAGTCTTTTTCTTCTGCTTTTCTTTGCAAGAATTTCAAATGTTTCCATTTAGGTATCCTTTCTTTTCCAGTTTCTTTCGGAGTTTAGCACGACAGCGCATCAACTGAATCTTGACCTTACTTACTGAGTAAGACATGATTCGGGCAATCTCCTTGACTGTAAAACCCTGAAAATAATAGAGTTCTAAAAGTGTAACTTCCTTAGACGGAAGTTCCTCTATTGCACTTCGTAGCAGCTCATAATCTTTATTTTCAAAGGGAATAACTGAGTGATTTTTAAAAAATTCCTTTTTTAAAATCTGCAAATATCGCTTATCTCTCCTATATCTGTCTATGTAGCGCCGGATAGAGACCCGATACATCCAAGCTCGCATCTTCTCTGCCGGGATAATAATTTCTGTTTCCAACATCTTAACAAAAACATCTTGAACCACGTCTTCTGCTTCTACTTTAGACGCGCCTGATTTCTGCAGATAGGAGATAATCTCACGAGCAAAACCTATCAAGATTGTTTCATATTCATCCAGTCTAATAAGCTCACCCCCCCTCCTCAATAATATAACGAATTAAGAAGCCTTTTGGTTACAAAAATAGAAAAAACCGGAACAATTCCGATTTTCTCTTTGTATCAGCCAGAATTCCGAAGTCCTGTAGCAATTCCGTTGATGGTGATGTGAATCAGCTTTTCTTGATCTGGTGTAAGCTGACCGTTGCGCTGACGCTTGATTAGTTCTAGCTGGATATAGTTCAAAACATTAAAGTAAGGCATACGATAGTGCAAGCTATCCCTCAGATAGGTATTTTCTGCAAGGAGCTCATCGTGCCCTTCAATCTCTAGAATGACATCCTTAGTCAGCTGCCACTCATCCAAGATAATATTGAAAATATCTCGCACATTCTGATCTTCACAAAGCTGCGCGTACTCAAAAGCGATATTCATATTTGACTTAGACAGAACCATGTCTACATTTGATAAGAGCGACTTGAAGAACGGCCATCTCTTATACATAAATTGCAGGAAGGCTAGATTGTTTTCTGGGTCTTCATCAATGAATTCCTTGAAACTTGATCCGACACCATACCAGCCTGGGAACATAACTCGACTTTGAGACCATGAAAAGACCCATGGAATAGCTCTGAGACCGCCGATTTCAGTGATGGTTTTACGGGCAGCAGGACGAGAACCGATATTAAAGCTAGAGATAGCCTTGATCGGACTGGATTCGAAGAAGTAATCGTAAAAACGCTCGTCGCCAAAGACCAAATCACGGTAAATCTGATAACTGCGATTGACTACTTGGTCCATGATCCGCTCATATTTATCAGAAGTATGGCTATCGCTCTTCTTATGAGTTACCATGCGGTTAATGGCAGCAGACACTAGCATTTCCAAGTTATAGTAGGCTGCGTCTTTGTTTCCATATTTATTACCAATGACTTCCCCTTGCTCAGTCAGACGAATTCGGTCATTGATACTGCGGAGTGGCTGAGAAGTGATGGCTTCATAAGTTGGACCACCACCACGTCCTACTGTACCTCCCCGGCCATGGAAGAAGGTGATTTTCACGCCAAACTTATCACCGAGGGCTGTCAGCTGCTGCTGAGCCTTGTAGAGAGTCCAACAAGAAGACAGGTAGCCACCGTCCTTATTACTGTCTGAATAGCCCAGCATGATTTCCTGATAATTATCCTTAGAGGCAATCCACTTCTGAGCAATTGGCAGAGACAGGTATTTCTCCATGGTATCACAGGAATTGTCCAAATCCTCAATGGTTTCAAAGAGCGGAACAATTTGGACACGAGCACCATTTTCATCAATCAGCCCCACTTCTTTAAGCATAATAGCTAACTCAAGTAGATCTGATACACTGGTCGAGTGAGAGATAATATTCTGCTTAATGACTTCCTCACCGATGGCATCTTTTAGCTGACGGGCTGTTTTGAAAATCTCCAGTTCTTTTTGCAGGAGTTCGGATTTAGACTCATGAGTAGCTGACAGGATACGAGGATCTTCAAGCAGCTGTTTAAGGAGGACCTGGCATTTTTCTTCTTCCGACAGGCTACTATAATCCTGAACAATATTAGCCGAAGCCAAGAGCTCAGCCACACAGGCCTCATGAACACTGGAATCCTGCCGCATATCAATGCTGGCCAAGAAAAAGCCAAAAACATCAACCGCTTGGAGAAGTTCAGTCAAGTCCCCATTTACCAAGGCTTCGCCATGATGTTCGATAAGAGAATCATAAATGACCTGCAAGTCTTCCTTGAATTCCTGAGCTGTTTTGTAAGAAGGTGTCTCTTCTTTCTTCAGCTCTGTCAGGGTCTCGCTGATACGAGACTGGATATAGTTAGGAATGATTTCTCTTCCTTTATTGCTGACAGAAAGGTTGGCCTTCGCAGAGAATTTTTCCTCAGCTCGGTCAGTCAATCGCTGACCGTCAGTTGAAAAGTTGCCTTCTTTAAGGTAAAGCAAGGTTTGAATCAGCTTGGACTGGATATAGTGGAAAGCTCGGCGGTAAGGCTCATTTTCCCGATAAACAGACTTGTCAGTAGACAGTGCTGCCATTTCTGCTACTGCCTGACTGGTTTCTGATAGGTTGGTCGAGAGCGAGAAGGTGCGATAGAGTGTATAAACCTTATCAATATAATAGTTGAGGATGACTTCACTCTGGAGGGTGGCTGATAGTTTCAGGGTTTCTGCAGTTACAAAAGGATTGCCATCTCGGTCTCCGCCAATCCACATTCCCATGGTAATAGGCTTAGGATTATCCAGTTTGATGCCCCGCTCTTCTGCCAAGCGTCTGTATTCGACCATAAAGTTGGTGATTGCTTGTAGGAAAGAGCTGTTATAGTACTCCATGACATTGGTAATCTCATTGGTCACTTTCAGCTTTTTCTCACGGATCATATCTGTCTGCATCATAAGCTCAATATAGCGACGGAGATTTCCGAGCCACTTCTTCTCATTGACAAGGCCAGCCTTAACATCTCGATGCTGACGCAGCAAGCTATGGATATGATTGGTTAAGTCTAGAATGGTCTTGCGCTGAACTTGCGTCGGGTGAGCTGTCAGTACTGGAACAACATTCAAATTCTCCAGAATCTCCTGAGCGTTTTCCCGCGTTGAAATCAAGTCAATAGTTGTTGACAGTTTCCCAAGATAATCTTGATTAATATTGTTCTGGTGGTTGATTTCATAAGCTAAGTCCACGTCTTCTGAGATATTAATCAAAAGCGGCAAAATAGAGAAATAACGAGAAATATAAACCATTTCATCCGTCGTCAGTTCTTCTACAATCGCTTTTAGCTCATGATATTTGGAGTTGACAGCCAACTCTTCCATGAGGGAGATTTTTTCAAAGGTCTCAGGGTTGAGAAGATTCCGAGTAATGTCGGCAAGCAAGTCTGTCAAAATGGCGACTTCTTCTCGAATCACTTCTTTATTGCTGTAGCTTTCTAATTTGTTAAATGACATAATCTGCACCTTTCATTTTTACAACAACTGTTCACACTAACTGCGATTAAGCTTCCTCAGACTGGTCTTGCGCCTCCGCTTCCATCTGTTCATAGAGGGCATCACGGCGCTCGTTGGCATCAATATTGAGTACCAAGGCGATGGCTACTGACAAGACCAGAAGACTGTTCCCTCCTTGCGATAGGAAGGGGAAGGTTACTCCTGTAGAAGGAATGAGACCTGAAATTCCACCGATATTGATGAAGGTCTGCATGAGTATCATACCGCCGATTCCCAAAGCCATCATGGAGTTAAATGGATTCTTAGCCCGAATCCCTACCAAGATAATTCTCAAAATTAGGAAAAAGAGCAAGGCCAGAATCAGACTGGCACCAAAGAAACCAAACTCCTCTATCACGATAGAAAATACAAAGTCCGTATGAGCTTCCGGCAGATAACCGCGCTTCTCAATAGAGTTACCCAAGCCTAGACCAAACCAGCCGCCATTACTCATAGCATAGTAGGAATTAGCCAATTGGTGGCCAGAGCCAGACAAATCCTTGAAGGGATTGAAGAAAGCGCTGAAACGCTTGGCCACATACCCAAAGACTGGAATCTTAGCCACGCGCTCAACCCCAATTATCCAAATGCTAGTTAAAACCAATCCCGAAACACTGACAATGGCTCCCAGCATCGTAGAAAACCATCGATAGCCAATCCCGCTGACAGCTATCATTATTACGACGGTCAAAAATAGAATAGTCGCATTTCCAAGGTCAGGCATAATCGCTACAATCCCAATCAGAATAGCCACCATGGTCCGCCAGTCGTTAAAGGCTTTAGGAAACCAATGGTTATGGGTCAGGGCTTGGTAGTCATAGACCTTTATCTCCTCCTGCCTCTTTGTGAAGCGAAAAGCTAAATACCAGACCAGAATAATCTTCAAATACTCCGCAGGCTGAATACTGAAAGCTCCAAGCTTGAGCCAACCATGGGCGCCGTTAATAGTCCCTGTTATAAAACGAGATAAAAGCAAGAGGATAATCTCAGCAAAGATAACTATAGTCAGGATGCCTCCTTTTTTCAGGAAACCCAAGCGGATTCTATATAGGAGCGCAATTATAAAGAGACTTATTACCCAAAAAATCCCCTGATTCAAGACCATGCCAAAACCATTTCCTCCGGCCTGAATCGAGGTAGGACTCGTCGTTGAATAGACCACAATCAATCCCAAAACAGATAAAATCAAATAGGGAATCAAGATGGAATAATTCAACAAGTGCTTCTTGTCAATTTTCATATTTCACCATTAAACTTCTAAAAATTCAATTCTCATTATACCACCTTTTGGATTGAAAAAAAAGCATTAGTGCAGAGACTGGAACAATATAGCCTTGCTTTCTATCTTTTACATAAAATTGTGATAAGATAGAAAGCAAACAAAGGAGGAGAACATGACAGACATTTATGATATCGAAATCCAAAAACAAGACGGAAGTCTGCAAAAAATGAGTGATTATAAAGGAAAGATTCTGCTGATTGTCAATACAGCGACCGGCTGCGGCTTCACTCCTCAGTATCAAGAACTGCAGGAACTCTATGAGCGCTATCAGAAAGACGGATTTGAAATCCTGGATTTCCCCTGCAATCAGTTTGGCCAGCAGGCTCCTGGAGACGCTGCAGAAATCAATAGCTTTTGCAGCCTTAACTACGGAACGACCTTTCCCCGATTTGCTAAGATCGAGGTCAATGGCCCTCATACTGCTCCACTCTTTGACTGGCTCAAAAAAGAAAAAAGCGGCCTTCTGGGTGAGAAGATTAAATGGAATTTCACAAAGTTTCTGGTCAGCCGAGACGGAACAGTCATCAAACGCTTCTCTCCACAAACTTCTCCCAAAAAGATAGAAGAGCTCATTCAAAAGCTATTATAAAAAGTAGGAAAAAGCAAAACGATTTAGCCAACGGCAATTCATCTTCCACAGCTTAGCTAAGCTCTTGTTTTTGCTTTATAATATTTCAATTATATTACATTTTATTCATTTTCTAGCAATTCTGGGGATATTTTTTGCTTTTTTATTTGTTTTAAGTTAAAATAAACCAGTATGAGGAAGAGGATTAAACCGCTTGCAATCCTAATTTTCTTTGCTTCTTTTATCGCTTTTATTTTGATAAGCAAGCAAATTACTGACTCTCAGGAAAGGCAAGCACAGGCAAAAATTTCACAAACTAAACAGACTCCAAGTTCCTCAAAAAAAGAGGAAACATCTGACGATTCGTCCTTGGATGAAGAGTTTATTTCCAGACCAATTATTGACATTTCTGGCTGGCAGCTGCCAAGTGAGATTAATTACGACTTACTCGCACAGAATGTTTCGGGAGTGATTGTCCGTGTTCATAGTGGAGCGCAGGCAAAAAAAGAAAACGCAGCAACCCATCTGAATGGTCTGGACAAGTCTTATGAAAGACATATCAAAGAATTTCAAAAGCGTAACATCCCTGTCGCTGTCTATGCCTATGTGGCCGCCAATAGCAAAAAGGAAATGGAAAATGAAGCTGAAAGTTTCTACAAGGCTTCTGCTAAGTATCATCCAACCTATTATTGGCTAGATGTCGAAGAAAAGACCATGTCTGACATGAATGCGGGAGTTGAAGCTTTCCGAGCCAAGCTAGAGTCACTTGGTGTTAAAAATATTGGTATCTATATTGGAACTTATTTTATGGAGGAGCATAGCATCTCTACCGATAAGTTCACAGCAATTTGGATTCCGACTTATGGTAATGACGACGGCTACTACAATGCTGCGCCAAATACGGAGCAAGATTATGACTTGCATCAGTACACATCACAAGGTCAGCTAACTGGTTTCTCCCATTATCTTGATTTGAACCAGCTGTCAACCTTGAAAGACCAGACAGCTACTTATCAAAAGCTATTTACAGTTCCTAAAGAAAGTCAATAGCTCAGAGCGACAGCACAAATCTCAAAGACTGCTGTCGTTTTTTATTGTCAAAAAATAGGAAATTCTCAACCGTTTCCTCTTAATAAAGCCTATATTTTATGATATAATGATTTGATAAATGAAATTAGAAAAGGAAAATACAATGATTTCTTGGTTGAATAGAATTTTCAAAGGAATGGTCATTGCACTTGGCTTTATTTTGCCAGGAGTTTCAGGCGGTGTTTTAGCAGCTATCTTAGGTATTTACGAGCGCCTGATTCATTTTTTAGCACATTTAAAGGAAAACTTCGTCGAAAATGTTCTCTATTTCATACCAGTTGGAATCGGAATGATTTTAGGAATTGCTGCCTTCTCCTATCCTGTCAATCTGCTGCTGGATAACTACAAAGTGATTGTCCTTTGGGGATTTGCTGGAGCTATCATCGGGACTGTTCCCAGCCTCATTAAAGAGTCTGTTGCTAAAAGTGAGCGTGATCGGGTTGATATTCTTGTTTTCTGGGTCAGCCTCATCCTTTCAGGAATCTTTCTTTATTCCCTAAATGGGATGGTCGGCATCTTGCCAGCCAACTTCCTCTCTTTTATCTTAGCAGGGGCCTTGATTGCACTGGGCATTTTAATTCCCGGACTCAGCCCGTCCAACCTTCTCCTGATTTTAGGACTCTATGCCCCTATGCTGAATGGCTTTCGCAAACTGGATTTCTTGGGCACCTTTCTTCCTATCGGAATAGGAGGAGCCTTAGCACTGATTCTCTTCTCTAAGCTCATGGATCATATTTTGAAAAACTACTACTCTCGTGTCTATCACTTTATCATTGGCATCGTCCTATCCAGTACACTTCTCATTGTAGTGCCACAAGCAGGAAACAGTGAAAGCATAAGCTATCATGGAGTTTCTGTATTGACACTTGTTCTTGCAGCTTTTTTCTTCGGTCTGGGAACCTGGCTGGGACTCTGGATGTCGCAATTAGAAGAGAGATACACTAATGGCTAAAAAAACAAAAATCAAAAAAACACTGGTCGAGCAAATTTTAAGCAAGGCTAAGATTGGACATCGAGGCCTGCAGCTAAATGCCTTAGCAGAACAGCCAGCTGATGGTTTGGATCGTTCGCAGATTTATAAAACTTTAGCCTTGACAGGAGACAAGACTGGCACACTAATCGGAATCTTACCGATCACAGAACATCTATCTGAAAAGAAAATGGCCAAGATTTCTGGTAATAAAAAGGTCAGTATGATTCCCCAGAAAGACTTGGAAAAGACAACGGGCTATATCCACGGAGCCAATAATCCTGTCGGTATCCGTCAAAAGCACAACTTTCCAATCTATATCGACCAGTCAGCTCTAGAGCGAGATAGCATCATCGTGTCGGCTGGCGAAGTCGGCCGCAGTATCGAAATCAAGGCTCAAGATTTGGCGGATTTTGTTCAAGCTGATTTTGCAGACCTCAAGGAAAATCCTAGCTCATAATTCTTCAATACTGCACCTAATATTCTCAATAAACCCTAATAAGAAAGAAACAATCAACCACTATGAAATTATACTTTGTCCGACACGGAAGAACGGAATGGAATCAGGAAGGCCGCTTTCAGGGAGCCAGAGGTGATTCGCCACTGCTGGCAACCGCTGTTGAAGAACTGCATACCCTAGGAAAACATCTGGCTCAGACACAATTTGACAAGATATACAGCAGCGATCTCCCACGCGCCATTCGCTCTGCTGAGATTATCCAAGAAGAAAGCCAGTTCCCGACTGAAATCGTATCAGTACCTGAACTGCGAGAATGGCAGTTGGGAAAACTAGAAGGCGCAAAAATCTCTACCATAGAAGCCATCTATCCGCACCAGATGACTGCCTTCCGCCACAACCTTTCGCAATTTAATCATACGTTTTTTGACGCTGAGTCAGTCTACCATACGACCCACCGGACCATTTCCTTTATCAAGACCTTAAAGGACAAGAACTACGAACAAGTGCTCATTGTCGGGCACGGTGCTAACTTAACCGCCAGCATTCGAACCATGCTGGGCTATGACACACCTCTCCTGCGCAAGAATGGCGGTCTGACCAATGCCAGCATCACCATCCTTGAAACAGAAGACTTTAAGAATTTTGAGCTAATCACTTGGAATAATACGGATTACTTGCTTGAAAAGGCAGAAAATTAAGGCTGGATTTCTAGCTTTTTTTCTTACTTTATAGCCAAATATAGATGAATTTCCCTATCTTTTGTGATAAAATAGGTAGGAAAACTTTTGGAGGAAAAACATGACTACTGAACATATCGAGGAATTAAACGACCAGCAGATTATCCGCCGTGAAAAAATGGCTGCGCTGGCTGAGCAGGGAATTGACCCTTTTGGCAAACGCTTTGAGCGGACTGCTAACTCTGCTCAACTAAAAGAAAAATACAACGATAAAGATAAAGAAGAATTAAACGAACTCAATGAAACAGCTATTATCGCTGGCCGTCTCATGACCAAGCGCGGCAAAGGAAAGGTTGGCTTTGCCCACATCCAAGACCGTGAAGGCCAAATCCAGATTTATGTTCGTAAAGATGCTGTTGGTGAAGAAAATTATGAAATCTTCAAAAAGGCGGACTTAGGGGATTTCCTCGGTATCGAAGGTGAGATTATGCGGACGGATATGGGGGAGCTTTCTATCAAGGCAACCCACCTTACTCATTTGTCTAAGGCTCTGCGTCCCCTACCTGAAAAATTCCACGGCCTGACAGATGTCGAAACCATCTACCGCAAGCGTTATTTGGATTTAATTTCCAACCGTGAAAGCTTTGAACGCTTCGTCACTCGTTCAAAAATCATCTCAGAAATCCGTCGTTACTTGGATGGACAAGGTTTCCTTGAAGTTGAAACTCCTGTTCTCCACAACGAAGCAGGCGGTGCTGCTGCCCGTCCATTTATTACCCACCACAATGCCCAAAATATTGACATGGTGCTACGGATTGCAACCGAGCTTCACCTTAAACGTCTTATCGTTGGCGGTATGGAGCGAGTTTATGAGATTGGCCGTATTTTCCGTAACGAAGGGATGGACGCAACTCACAATCCAGAGTTCACTTCCATCGAGGTTTACCAAGCCTATGCAGATTTCCAAGATATCATGGACTTGACTGAAGGCATTATCCAACACGCTGCTGTTTCTGTCAATGGAGATGGACCGGTCAACTACCAAGGAACTGAAATCAAGATCAATGAACCATTTAAACGCGTTCACATGGTTGACGCCATCAAGGAAATTACTGGTGTTGACTTCTGGCAAGATATGAGTTTTGAAGAAGCTGTTGCCTTGGCTCAGGAAAAGAAAGTTCCGCTTGAAAAGCACTTCACCGAAGTTGGTCATGTTATCAATGCTTTCTTTGAAGAATTTGTGGAAGAAACCTTGATTCAGCCAACCTTTGTCTACGGTCACCCTGTAGCAGTGTCACCTCTGGCCAAGAAAAATCCAGAAGATCCACGCTTCACGGACCGTTTCGAGCTCTTCATCATGACCAAAGAATATGCTAATGCCTTCACCGAGTTGAACGATCCAATCGATCAATTATCTCGTTTTGAAGCACAGGCCAAAGCCAAAGAACTGGGCGATGACGAAGCAACTGGCATTGACTATGACTTTGTCGAAGCTCTGGAATATGGTATGCCACCAACTGGAGGTCTGGGAATCGGTATCGACCGGCTGGTTATGTTACTAACAGACGTGACTACCATTCGCGATGTCCTGCTCTTCCCAACTATGAAATAATCTGTATTTTATACGATATTAAGAGAACAAATCCTGCTGGAATACCAGCAGGATTTTTACATCACAAAAAAGTCTGGTTTCCCAGACTTTTGATTATATTATTCATATCTCAGTGCTTCAATTGGATCCAGTTTAGAGGCTTTATTGGCCGGCAGGATTCCGAAGAGAACACCGATAGTAGCTGAGAAAAGAAGACTAATGATGCTGACTGTGAGCGATACTGTCACTGGTGTTCCTTCCAGCATTTGACTCATGGCTGAGCCTAGTACAGATGCAAGTCCTGCAGCTAGAACCAGTCCAATCAAACCACCAATCAGTGTCAAAATCATAGACTCAATCAGAAATTGCATCAGTATGTTGCCACGTGTTGCTCCCAGAGCTTTTCGCAGACCGATTTCACGAGTTCGCTCAGTGACCGATACCAACATGATATTCATAACGCCGATACCACCAACAAAGAGAGAGATTCCGGCAATGGCTCCGATAACACCTGTCATGGCACCATAAATATTTTGCACTTCCTGATAGAGGGCACTATCATCTGTCACTTGATATTCGCCCTGTTGGAGACCAGCAATTTCTGTTAATTTCTTGGCAACCTTAGGGCCAAGTTCTGGAACTAAGCTTGTATCATTCACTCGAAGAACAATCTCTGAAATTTCATCTACTCCAAAGTTTGCAGCTATGAGAGTATTGGTCGTAATGGCATTACCACCATAGACCTGCATGGAGCCAGATGCAGCAGCAGTTTCAGGATCTCTATAAACCCCAATCACCCGATAGTTACTGGCACCCACTGTCACAATTTTATTGATTGCTTCTTCAGCGGAAGAAAAGAGAGTCGCAGCCAGATTTTCGTCCAGCAGCACAACACTGGCAAAGCCTTGATAGTCTTGCTGCCTCAGAGCGCGACCAGCAATGATTTTGTATTTTTTCACCTGAATATAGGTCATGTTTGCGCCGACAAAGTTGACGCGCTCAGCCTGCTTATTTTCATAGCTAAAGGTTTCCATAGCAGAGTTGGTCACATAATAACCATCCACTCCCTTGATATGGGTCAATTCCTTAACCCAGGCTTCCTGGGCCTTGGGTGGTTCCACCACTTCCTCGCTTTCATCTTCTACATTTACTGAATAGAGATCAGCCGTCTGTGTGTAGGAGCCGTCCTTGCTCTTTTTAGGAGAAAAGACGAGGCGCATATTTTTCTGACTTTTGGTAAAACTCTCATTGACCCGCCGGGTAATAGAATCTCCTAAGGCCATGATAACCACAACCGAAGCCACTCCGATAATAATGCCAATCATGGTCAGGAAAGACCGCATCTTGTGTCCAAGAATGGAGCTAATGGCAAATTTCCAGTTTTGCATTAGACTAGTCCTCCTTCCTTAGAGCTATCAGATGAGATGACACCGTCACGAATGACAATCTGCCGTTTGGCATAGGCAGCAATCTCAGGCTCGTGGGTTACCATGATAATGGTTTTCCCTTCTCGATTGAGCTCAGTCAAGAGCTCCATAATTTGCTCACCAGTCTTGGTATCCAAGGCTCCTGTCGGTTCGTCAGCTAGAATCAAAGAGGGATTATTGACCAAAGCACGCGCAATGGCTACCCGCTGCTTCTGTCCTCCGGAAAGCTCTGAAGGCAGGTGATGCATCCGCGTGTCCAGCTCCACCTTGGTCAGAAACTGCTCGGCCAAGGACTTACGTTTAGACTGACCGACACCTGCATAGATCAAGGGCAGTTCCACATTTTGCAAGGCATTGAGCTTAGACAAGAGAAAGAACTGCTGGAAGACAAAGCCGATTTGCTTATTTCGAACCTTGGCCAGCTTCTTATCACCTAGCTTAGCTACTTCTTCGCTTCCCAGATGGTATTCACCAGTGGTCGGACGATCCAGCATCCCAATGATATTCATCAGAGTAGACTTACCAGATCCAGACGGTCCCATGATGGCAACAAACTCACCCTCTTCAACCTCCAGACTGATGTCTTTTAATACCTGCAGTTCCTGGTCTCCATTGCGATAGCTCTTATTAATATTTTTTAACTCAATTAGCTTCTTCATAAGATTTCACCTCTTGACCGTCTTTCAAGCTATCTGTCGGATTGATGATAACTTTACTATCCTTTGTCAAACCAGATGAGATTTCTTGATTTTCAGCATCAGCATTCCCGAGCGTTACTTCTGTCTTCTTAGCCACTCCCTTTTCCAGGACCCAAACATAGTTCTTGTCTCCATCCATTACCACACTGCTGACTGGCACAATGAGTCCCTGAGTATTGTTTTTGACTTCAATATTGACAGAGAAACCTTGCTTGAGCTCACCAATCTCACTGGTAATGTCAATTGTAAATGGATATTTAGAACCTGAAGCTGTTCCGCTGCCACCTGTTCCAGATGGCTGAGCTGCTGCCTGCTGGCCGTCTTTTGGATAGTTGGAAATGTAGCTGATTTTACCAGTCCATTTTTTATCTGGGTAAACCTTTGATGTAATGGTCACTTCTTGACCCACAGACAAATTAGCCAAATTGTATTCGGACAATTCACCCTTAATCTGCAGATTACCATTGCTAACGATGTGAACCAAGGTTTGAGTGGCACCTGTTGTTGATTTTGAAACATCGCGGTTGACTTCTACGACTGTACCATCTGCTGTGCTGGTCACTGTCAAGGCATTGAGAGTAGCTTGTGCTTTGTTCATATTATCCACTGCATCAGCTCGAGCATCGCGCAGGTCAGCTGCCTGTGACTCCACAGAACGCTGAGCCTGAGCTTCAGACGCCCCATCTGCTTCTTCGTCACCAGTAGTATTTACAGTCACACCATTGGTTTGCAAGTCATGCAATTGACGATCGGCTTTGCTAACCGCCCGAGCAGCCGCATCATAAGCAGCCTGAGCCTCTGCACTTTTATAAGTTACCAAAGCTTGACCGGCAGTCACTTGGTCGCCGACATTGACAAGCACATTTTCCAAGTCACCCTTGGTGCTGTCATAGTAGATGTACTGCTCATTGCTGGCTGTGACATTACCTGTCAACAAGACTGAAGAAGCCACTGAGCCTTCCTTGGCTTTCTGAACCAGCGGAGTCGTATCGACCGGTGCCTCAGAAGGATTCCCTCCATTTAGAAACATGAAGAGAATTGCTCCTGCAACAACTGCAATCGTAGCTCCAATAATGCTAAATAATTGCCATTTCTTTAACTTTTTCATCTCTTTTCCTCCTCTTGATGAAAACGATTTTCTTTTGTTATATTATATCACAAGGCTATCACAATTCTTCTAAAAAAATTTACAGTTTTTCACAAATGGTTGCTATTTTATCTCAGATAGTCACTCCACTTAAATCCGTAGCAGATTATTGCATTCACATGCTAAAAAAGGTACAATTACCTCATATAATAGAAGGAGATTCTAACAAGATGAAAGAATTTGATATGATTGCTATTGGCGGTGGCAGCGGGGGCATTGCTACCATGAATCGGGCCGGCGAATACGGTGCCAAGGTTGCCGTTATTGAAGAAAAGAAACTAGGTGGCACCTGTGTCAATGTCGGCTGTGTCCCAAAGAAGATTATGTGGTACGGAGCTCAAATCGCTGAAGCTATCCAGTATTATGGACCAGACTACGGCTTTACCTCTGATAATCAAGCTTTTGATTTTGCTACCCTTCGGAAAAATCGCGAAGCTTATATTGACCGAGCACGTTCATCTTACGATGGTAGCTTCAAGCGGAATGGGGTTGAGCTGATCGAAGGCCGTGCCCGCTTTATTGATGCGAACACTGTCCAAGTCAACGGTGAGCTTATTCGCGCCAAGCACATTGTCATCGCAACAGGTGCTCATGCTGCTATCCCAAATATCCCTGGCGCAGGCTACGGAGAAAATTCTGACGATGTCTTCGCTTGGGAAGAATTACCTGAATCTGTGGCTATTGTCGGAGCAGGCTATATAGCTGTTGAACTAGCTGGCGTGCTCCATGCTCTAGGAGTTAAAACAGACCTTTTTGTCCGTAAGGATCGACCACTACGCAACTTTGACAGCTATCTGATTGACGGTCTGCTCCAAGAAATGGAGAACTCTGGACTCCAGCTTCATACTCATAAGATCCCGCAAAAGTTGGAAAAGCTGCCTGATGACCAGCTCAAGCTCTACTTTGAAGATGGCAGCAGTCACACAGCCCAGCATGTTATCTGGGCAATCGGTCGTAAGCCAAATGTTCAAGACCTCAATCTGGAAGCAGCTGGCGTCACTCTCAATGAACGTGGCTTCATCGCTGTAGATGAGTACCAAAACACTGTGGTTCCAGGTATCTATGCTCTCGGCGATGTAACAGGTGAAAAAGAATTAACTCCTGTTGCTATCAAGGCTGGACGAACTCTGTCTGAACGTCTTTTCAACGGCAAAATAGATGCTAAGATGGACTACTCAACTATTCCAACCGTCGTCTTCTCCCATCCTGCTATTGGGACAGTCGGCCTGACTGAGGTAGAGGCTGTCAAGACTTACGGAGCTGAAAATATCCACGTTTATACATCTAGCTTCACATCCATGTACTCTGCTGTCACCCAGCACCGCCAACAGGCTAAGTTCAAACTCATCACAGCTGGTGAAGATGAAAAGGTCGTCGGCCTGCACGGCATTGGCTATGGAGTAGACGAGATGATTCAAGGTTTCGCTGTTGCTATCAAAATGGGCGCTACCAAGGCTGACTTTGATGCTACAGTTGCTATTCACCCGACTGGCTCAGAAGAATTCGTGACCATGCGATAAAAAATTCAAAATCAGAAGAGGTTTGGTATTCCAGCCTCTTTTTGACTTCTGCTACCATTTTATAATAAAGATGATGACCGTTCCATAACCTAATCTTTCATTTTACAGACGAATCTTACATTTTTGTAAGATTGTAATTAAAGCTATTTCAGCTTCATTTGACATTCCTTTCAAATAATAGTCTAATGGAAGAAATTCAGATTTTTTTCAGACAATAAACTTCTGCATCACTATTTTAAAGGGTAAATTGTCAAATATCTACCACGAAATTCCAAAGATTATAAAAAGCGATCTTTTTATTAGTTATTATATGCGAAAAGGAGCCTGAAATGAAATATCAGACTCCTCTTTCTTCATGGTAAAATAGCTACAGCCCTCACTGGTGAACCGCTGGCTTGATGCCAGTTGGGGAAGCTAATTGATATGAGAGCACCCTTAGCCGGCAGCTGATCCAGATTGGTCATAACTTCTAGCTGATAAATGTCCTGCTCCAAAAGATAGTATTCATTGAGCAGCCCATGCTCCGATGTAGGAATACCCGCATCTGTATCAAAAGTTTCGTGACCTGCTGCCTTGACATCACGCTCATGGATAAGGAATTCTAGAGCATCACGTCCCCACCCAGGAGTATGCTGAATCTCCTGGTCATCCAGATTGCGCATAGCAGATTGACTCGGCCAACGCTTGGACCAGTCTGAGCGAAAAGCAACAAACGTTCCTGGCTCAATCTGCCCGTGCTCCGCTTCAAAATCTAAAATATCCTGCTTGCCCAGAATAAAGTCTGGATTCTCTGCTACTTCCTTAGACTTATCAATAACCACCAAGGGCAGGAAAAGATCTTTTAGCTCAATCTCTTCCAACCAGCGACCGCCCTCCACAAAGTGAATCGGAGCATCAATATGAGTCCCGTACTGGCCAACTACAGAAAACAGCTGAACATGAAAACCGTCTTTCAAAGTGAAAATGTCCTTCTTCTCCAAGGCAGGCAGAGCTGGAAAATGCGGACTATCTTCCTTGATCTGATGGGACAAGTTGACCCATTTTTTCTCCTGTAGTTCCTGATAAATTTTTAATAAATCTGTCATAGCCTTCTCCAATCTAGTCAGTCTTGCTTTGGGAAGATGTTGATTACGTACCCACACCTCTAGCAAAAACTCTTATTTACTTTTGCATTATTATATCAATCAAAGTGTGCTGCTGCAATTCTTTATAGCTCTTTTAGATAATCCTTTTTTATTGATAAGAATATAGTTTGAAGCTATAGCTAATTTTTCTAATCAAGGCTATTCAAACTTTGAAAATTTTGATATGATAGTACAAAGCAATCCAGAAATGAGGAAAACAGATGAGTAAAACGAAAAAGCTTCTTGCAGCCTTGGGCATCCTTTTCTTTAATATTTTTGGTCTTATCGCCTTCTTCGTCTTGCTCATCAGAAGCAAGAAACGAAAATAAGAATCTGTCTATATAATTGTCTCGTCCGATTAAGAAGGACTTGACTTTTTTTTATTTAGCTTTTAAAATAGTTACCATAAAATTAAAAAGAGGTTTACTATTTATGAACAAGAACAAAGCTTTTCTTCTTGCCCTACCAGCTATCGGAGCTGCTTTCCTAGCTGTCCTATCCCAATTAACTATTTCCATTGGTCCCGTTCCCATCACGCTGCAGACTTTTGCTGTCGGTTTGATTGCAACGATTTTCAAACCTCGCGAAGCTGTTTTGTCAGTCTTTATTTATCTGCTGCTGGGAGCTATCGGCCTACCGGTCTTTGCTGGAGGAAGTGGTGGTTTCCAGGCTCTCTTGGGCCCAAGCGCCGGCTATCTCTGGTTCTACTTATTCTTTGCACTTGTGACATCC
>JABZYU010000002.1:0-34278 GCA_015264985.1 Streptococcus sanguinis
CCTGGGGGTAGCAGCTCTCAACCTTAAGGCTGGTCTGCAAGGGGCTTGGCTCAATGTCCTCATCAACCTGTCAGGCGTCAAGGATGAAGCATTCGTCGCAGACTACCGCAGCAAGGGTGAAGAGCTACTGCAAAAAGGCTGCACTCTAGCCGATGAAATTTATCAAGAAATTTTGAAAGTTGTCTAATAGATAAATGGAAGATAAGTCCGCTCATTCCTATGAATGGACTTCCTCTTCTCAAGAGGTAACAATATGGTTTTATCAGATATTGAAATTGCGAATTCGGTTCAAATGAAGCCCATCAAAGAGGTGGCAGAAAAGCTAGGAATTGCTGAGGACGCCTTGTCTCTTTATGGAAATTACAAGGCAAAAATCAGTGCTGGCCAACTGGAAGCCTTAAAAGACAAGCCAGACGGTAAACTGATTCTCGTGACAGCTATTTCTCCGACACCAGCCGGAGAAGGCAAGACCACGACTTCTGTCGGATTGGTCGATGCTTTGGCTGCTATCGGTAAAAAAGCCGTTATCGCTCTGCGGGAACCTTCACTCGGACCTGTCTTTGGTATCAAAGGCGGAGCTGCTGGTGGTGGTCACGCTCAGGTGGTGCCTATGGAGGACATCAACCTCCACTTCACTGGTGACTTTCATGCCATCGGTGTTGCCAACAACCTGCTGGCGGCCCTCATTGATAACCACATCCACCATGGCAATGCCTTAGGCATTGACTCTCGCCGCATCACTTGGAAGCGGGCAGTGGATATGAATGACCGGCAACTGCGCCACATCGTAGACGGCTTGCAAGGTAAAGTCAACGGTGTTCCGCGTGAAGATGGTTTTGACATTACAGTTGCTTCTGAGGTTATGGCTATTCTCTGTCTGTCAGAAAATATCACTGACCTCAAGAACCGTTTGGAAAAGATTATCATTGGCTACAGCTTTGACGGTAAACCAGTAACTGCCAAGGATCTGAAAGCTGGCGGCGCTATGGCGGCTGTCCTCAAAGACGCTATCCATCCAAACTTGGTTCAAACTCTGGAACACACACCAGCCTTGATTCATGGCGGACCTTTCGCCAACATTGCTCATGGCTGTAACAGTGTCCTAGCTACCAAGCTAGCTCTCAAATATGCCGACTATGCAGTCACAGAAGCTGGTTTTGGTGCCGACCTCGGTGCTGAAAAATTCATCGATATCAAGTGTCGTACATCTGGTCTTCGTCCATCGGCTGTAGTTCTGGTTGCTACCATCCGCGCTCTTAAGATGCACGGTGGTGTGGCTAAGAGTGATTTGGCTGAAGAAAATGTCCAAGCCGTTGTAGATGGTCTGCCAAATTTGGAAAAACATCTGGAAAACATTCAAGATGTTTATGGATTGCCAGCAGTCGTTGCCATCAATAAATTCCCGCTGGATACTGAAGCAGAATTGCAAGCAGTTTATGACGCCTGTCAAAAACGCGGCGTTGACGTAGTGATTTCCGACGTTTGGGCAAATGGCGGAGCGGGCGGTAAAGAACTAGCTGAAAAAGTTGTTGAACTAGCCGAAGGAGACAATCACTTCCAATTTGTATATAATGAAGAGGACTCCATTGAAACCAAGCTGAACAAAATTGTTACTAAGGTTTATGGAGGAAAGGGCGTTCGCCTGACTCCTGCTGCTAAACGCGAGCTCAAACAACTGGAAGAGCTGGGCTTCTCCAACTATCCTATCTGTATGGCTAAGACTCAGTACTCCTTCTCAGACGATGCTAAAAAGCTAGGCGCACCTAAAGACTTTGTTGTGACAATCAGCCAGCTCAAAGTTTCTGCTGGTGCAGGCTTCATCGTTGCTCTGACTGGTGCGATTATGACCATGCCAGGATTGCCTAAGGTACCAGCCAGCGAAAAGATTGATGTTGACAAAGACGGCAATATCAGCGGTTTGTTCTAATAAATACCAAAAATGACAAATGTAACCCTTTTAAGAGTAAATGATTTTCAAGTTTCCGATTGGTCGGGGGGAAAGACAAAACAGCTTTATCTTTCCCCACCAACTGGCCACTATAGCAAGCGTGACTTTGACTATCGACTCTCAACAGCGACTGTGGAGTTGGCTGAAAGTCAGTTTTCTGACCTCAGCGGCTTTCACCGTATTCTCATGAGCCTGGACCACACACTTCATCTCCACAATGCCAGCCGGCAGGAGGAAACGGTTCTAGCTCCCTTTACTCCCTATGTCTTTGAAGGGAGTGATTCTATCACAAGTCGGGGGACTTGTACCGACTTTAACTTAATCTACAGCGACCATTATCAGGGACAGATGATTGCCATCTCGAATGGGCAAGAGCTTAGCCGAGATGACGAAATTCAATTTATCTATGCCTTAGAGGATCTGACGGTGACGGTAACAAACCTGCCAGTGCTTAACCTAGAGGCAGAGCAGCTTCTGATAGTGGAAAAAGAGACTCAGGAAACTGAGCTGCATATAATGTTTTCGAGTAACCAGCCAAAGGGTGCTCCCCTTGCTATATGGGCTGGTTTGACCCACATCCCTACTAAGTAAAGATACCATGATGTCTTGTCACCATTCTATCTTTACTTGGAAAGGATCCCATATCTCTAAAGGAGAAACATTATTATGGATGCAACTAAACTCACTGCACAAGAACAAGAACAGGAAAAAGCGAAATTCAGCTTTTCCGGTGCAACCCTCTACGGTATCAATGCCGTTATCGGATCAGGGATTTTCCTCCTACCGCAAAAGATTTATAAAGGACTTGGTCCTGCCTCTCTAGCTGTCATGCTTGGAACTGCCCTTCTCGTTATTCTCCTAGCCGTCTGCTTGGCAGAAACTGCTGGTTATTTTAATAAAAATGGCGGAGCCTTCCAATATTCCAAAGCAGCCTTTGGAAACTTTGTAGGCTTTAATGTTGGTTTTCTGGGATGGGTCGTAACCATTATCGCTTGGGCCGCTATGGCAGCAGCATTTGCAAGACTTTTTGTCATCACTTTTAAAGCCTTTGAACCTTATGAACTTTTGCTCAGTGTGAGCCTGATTATTTTGCTCAGCTTGATGAATATATCTGGTCTTAAGACTTCCAAAATGTTCACCTTGACCGCAACCGTAGCCAAGCTCATCCCAATTGTCGCTTTCAGTCTATGTGCGATTTTCTTCATCAAAGGAGGAATTGATAAAGGTAACTTCACTCCGTTTCTACAACTAGATCCTAAAGTAGATATCATGAAAGCTATCTCAAGTACAGCCATTTATATCTTCTACGGATTTATCGGATTTGAAACCATGTCTATCGTTGCTGGTGAAATGCGCAACCCAGAAAAGAATGTACCTCGGGCTATCTTAGGCTCTATCAGTATTGTATCAGTTCTCTATATGTTGATTATCGCTGGAACCATTGCCATGCTGGGCAGCCGTATCTTGCAAACAGATGCTTCTGTACAAGACGCCTTTGTTGAGATGATTGGCCCTGCTGGTGCTTGGATTATTTCCATTGGAGCACTCATCTCTATCACTGGTCTTAATATCGGAGAGTCCGTCATGGTTCCGCGTTATGGTGCAGCTATCGCAAATGAAGGCCTGCTTCCTAAGAAAATTGCAGAAACCAACTCTAAAAATGCCCCTATAGTCGCCATTATTATTTCAGGAATCCTGGCCATCGCCCTGCTCTTCTCTGGTAAATTTGAAGAATTAGCAGCTCTCAGTGTGGTCTTCCGCTTCTTCCAATACATCCCAACTGCTCTAGCTGTACTAGTATTAAGAAAGAAATATCCGGATAAGAAAGTGGTCTTCCGTGTTCCATTTGGTCCAGTAATTCCAATTTTGGCGGTTCTAGTCAGCCTCGTCATGATTTGGGGTGAAAACCCAATGAACTATGTCTACGGCCTCATCGGTGTCCTTATCGCCAGTGCAGTATACTTTATCTATATAGTACTGATTTGTAAAAATAAAGTTCTTGAACAAGAAGGAGAATGAATCTTATGACACATGTAATCAATTTGGATGGCGAACACCTTACTTTAGAAGACGTCATCGCAGTAGCCCGTCATGGAGCCACCTGCGAAATTGACCAAGAAGCTAAAAAAGCAGTAGAAGCTTCCCGTAAAATCGTGGATGACATCGTCCGCGAAAAGCGGGTAGTCTATGGTGTTACAACCGGATTCGGCTCTCTCTGCAATGTCAGCATCTCACCAGAAGATACGACTCAACTGCAAGAAAACCTAATTCGGACGCACTCCTCAGGCTACGGTGATCCCCTGCCTGAAGATGCAGTCCGTGCGATTATGCTAATCCGGATTAATTCCTTGGTCAAAGGTTATTCTGGTATTCGTCTCTCTACTGTCGAAAAGCTCCTGGAATTGCTCAATAAAGGCGTCGTGCCTTACATTCCAGAAAAAGGCTCTTTGGGAGCTTCTGGTGACTTGGCACCACTGGCTCACATGGTTCTGCCTATGCTAGGACTGGGCCGTGCTTACTATCAGGGTGAATTACTCTCTGGACAAGAAGCTTTGGACAAGGCTGGTATCGAGAAAATTGCTCTAGCAGCCAAGGAAGGGCTGGCGCTGATTAACGGAACAACTGTCCTGACAGGTATCGGAGCTCTGGCTACCTACGATGCCATCCAGTTACTTAAGCTATCAGACGTTGCAGGCGCTCTTTCCATGGAAGTGCACAATGGTATCACCAGTCCTTTCGAAGAAGACTTGCATACCATCCGACCTCAAAGCGGACAGCTGGCTACAGCCCGCAATATCCGCAACCTTCTAGAAGGCAGTGGCAACACAACCGTAGCTACTCAACAGCGGGTCCAAGACCCTTACACCCTGCGTTGTATTCCGCAGATTCACGGTGCCAGCAAGGACTCTATCGCTTATGTCAAGACCAAGGTTGAGGTTGAGATCAACTCCGTTACAGACAATCCTATCATCACCAAGGAAGGCCATGTTATCTCAGGCGGTAACTTCCACGGTGAACCAATGGCACAGCCATTCGACTTCCTCGGCATTGCCATTTCTGAAATCGGAAATGTATCCGAGCGTCGTGTAGAACGTCTAGTCAACAGCCAACTGAGCAAGCTTCCATCCTTCTTGGTCAAACACCCAGGACTCAACTCTGGCTTTATGATTACTCAGTATGCTTGTGCTTCGCTCGCTTCTGAGAACAAGGTCTTGTCTCATCCAGCCAGCGTAGACTCTATCCCATCTTGTGAAAACCAAGAAGACTTTGTCAGCATGGGAACAACCGCAGCACGCAAGGCAGCTGAAATTCTCAAGAATTCTCGCCGCATAGTGGCAACAGAAATCATGGCAGCCTGCCAAGCTCTGGATTTGAAACCAGAAAACCATGAACTGGGCAAGGGAACTAAGCCAGCCTACGACCTCTTTCGTCAGCATGTCCGCTTTATCGAGTTTGACAAGGATATCGAAATCTATGAAGAACTCAACAAGGCTTCTGAGCTGATTGAAAACGAAAAATTCCTAGCAGCCGTTGAAAAGGCTGTGGACTTGAGAATTCAGTTCTAAAACTGATGACTCTGTAAAAAAGCTAACCTAAGAAGCCCGCTCTCGTTCAGCTGGGCTTCTTTTCCCTCCAAAAGTCATTGACAGGCTTGGCGGAAACTCTTATAATAAAGTCGCAAGTGGCATTAAGAAAAACTTAATACTCAAGATCAAACTAACTGCTAACAGCAATGGCCTGCAGAAAGGCGATGCTGATGTGATTTGATGATGTTTTTTAATAGTATAAAGATGCCTGCACTGAGCAAGATCTTTGGTACTCGCCAATCCGGCATTTTAGTTTCCAAACTAGAGACCTCACTAAGCGCTTCCACATCATAGAAGAGGCTAGATGGGTGACCAGACAGATTGTTTGGAAGCCGAATTGACATGACAATACTAAAGAGAAAATCTTAGAAGCTTGAATGACTTTAATTAAGGAGATAAGCAATAATGAAAAAAGCGTTTAAAGTGGACTATTTTGCAATTATGCATCCGATTGCGTGCATCACTCTACCGATAATGGCCCACCTTTTTTATCTTATGGTAAAAGCCTTCTTCTTTGATTTGCTAAACATTCTGATAAGCATTTGGACAAGAAAAGAAATTAAGGAAACAACAGATTTCCTTCTTCCTGGATTTTATCTTTGTATTTTTATTCTTATCATTTACTTAGTGGGTTTTCTAGTCCAGTTGATTATCCACATTCGCAATCGCAAAGAAAACTCTCTTTTACCTGCTTGGTGTATGCTTACAGCTTTAATCGCTCTTGTTGCAACAGTTATAGACACCTTAATCCTTAACCCTGAATTGACCCCGTATGCTTATTTCCTTTCAATTGCAGCCTATATTACCTATTTCTTTTCAAAGAGACCAAAGATTATTGAAAGCTACCTGTCCAATGCTAAGATACGTTATGCTACATGGACTATTCTGATTCTCGCTATTATTCTATCTTTCTTATAAAACATTCACTATCCGTTAGAGTACTTTTCCCGCCAAAAGCCATTGACAGGCTTGGCGGAAACTCTTATAATAAAGTCGCAAGTATCGTTATGGAAAAGGACAAAATCATGTTAGAAGATTACTATCAGCTAGATAACAGCTACTATCATAAGAGACTAGATGATGATTTATATGCTGCCAAATGGGGGATGGTTATTGAATTTTTGGACTTAAATGACCCTAACTTAAAACCCTTTGATGGCGTCAACTTTGCCCTAATTGGCTTCAAGAGTGACAAAGGGGTTTATATCAACCACGGCCGAGTGGGGGCTGTCGAAGGACCACAAGCTATCCGAACCCAGCTGGCCAAGCTTCCTTGGCATCTTGGCAGAAACGTCCGAGTCTTTGATGTTGGCGATATTGACGGTCCTAATCGCTCTCTGGAGCAGCTGCAGCAAAGCTTGGCTCGGGCAGTCAAACGCCTGCGAGAGCTCAATCTCCGGCCTATCGTTCTGGGAGGCGGCCACGAAACAGCCTACGGCCACTATCTAGGTCTCAAGTCGTCACTAGCATCTGACCAAGACTTGGCCGTTATCAATATGGATGCCCACTTTGATTTGCGGCCTTATGACCAGACTGGTCCTAACTCTGGTACCGGTTTTCGCCAGATGTTCGATGACACTCTGGCTCAGAAGCAGGCCTTTAACTACCTTATCCTGGGGATTCAGGAGCACAATAACAATCTCTTTCTCTTTGACTTTGTGGCAAAATCCAAGGCTATCCAGTTTCTGACTGGAATGGATATGTACCAAATGGGCTACAAGGAAGTCTGCAAGGTGGTTGATGCCTTTCTGGCCGGCAAGGATCAGATCTATTTGACCATTGATATTGACTGCTTCGCAGCTGGTGCAGCGCCTGGCGTCAGTGCCATTCAGTCGCTCGGTGTGGACCCCAATCTAGCTGTTCTGGTCTTCCAGCACATCGCTGCCTCAGGTAAGTTGATCGGCTTTGACATCGTCGAAGTCTCTCCACCTCACGATATAGACAACCATACGGCTAATCTGGCAGCCAGCTTTGTCTTTTACCTGACCCAAGTCTGGGCGCAAGCACATGACTGATGGGCATTTAAAAATTTCATTAGAAACATCAAAAGAGGATGAACATTGCTTTCATCCTCTCTTATTTTGTGTTTAATGCCTGAGATAAACTCAGGCGTAAGTTTTCTAATTCTTTTAGCTGATGACGATCCCGGTAGGGATTGAGCTGGCTTTTGGCCGTTTCATAGTAGGTCTCAAAGTCCTGATTCAGCAAGTCTTCAAAGTCTGCTTCCTGCAAGCTGCCAGTCAGCAGGCGATACTTAATCATAGCCATCAGATAGTAAATCAGCCCCTTGTCCCGTGGATTTCCGTAGCGACTGATGAGTCCATCCTTTTTCCGCAGAAGATCAAGCACCGGTTGATAATCTCTCTTCTCACAGCCAATCAAGGCCAAATAAACTTCTAACTGGGTCTCTTTCCAAGGAAAGCTAAGGGACTTCAGAGCTGTTTTCGCCTTGAGGAAAATTCGCTCCGCCTGCTCATAATCTTTCAGCTGATAATAGGTCATACCCAAGCCGATGTAGAAAGCAAAAATCGAAGGCTCTGCTGTTTTATTTTCCGTCAGCTTAATGGCCTCCTTCTGATGGGTCAGCGCAGTCGTGAAATTTCCGCGAATCTGCTCAATCTCTGCCAGATAGTCTAGAGCCGCTGCAATCTGAATCGAGTACTTGGAACGCAGCGAAGCCGTCAAGCTGAAACAGTCAATGGACTGGTAGAGATGGTGAAGCGACTGCTCCTCATCTCCAATCATGAGATGATAGAGCCCCTTGAGTCGGAGGTTGATAGCAATGGCCTCGTGATTGTTGGCCTGGACCGAAGCATCCAGAGCCAGCTCCGTATAGTAGCGCATCTCAGGGATATTCTCCGTCTGGATGCAGTAGTAAATCATCTGTCGATAGCCTTCTAAGAGAAACTCCATCTGCTGCAGCTCCTTGGCAGAAGCAATCACCTGTTGGATATTGTCCATCCCTTGCTGGTAATTCCCTGTCCGGATGGCATAGCGCCCTTCTAGATAGAGAAAGCGGAGAACCAATAGCTGAAAATCCTTGTGATTCTGGTGTTTTCTCTCTAAGCCCTCTATTTCCCGACGGATACAGTCAAACTGGTCTAAAACCGCGGACTGATTGCTATCATCCGTCTTTTCAATAAAGCCAAACTCCCGTGAATAAATCGGAAAGAGCTCGTGATGAAACTGCAAGGTGGCCTCAAGATAATGCAATTCGTACTCCAGAGACTTAATGGACTGCTTGGACAGCTTGTAGTGATAGGCGATTTCATTGAGCAGCTGGGCATGATAGAGAGAGTCTCCCAGCTGGTCTTCCATGCCTTGGGCAATCTGGTGATGCAGCATTCGTTTCTTGGCAAGTGACAAGCGCTCATAGGCGTAGATTCTCAAAAGCTCCTGGCTGAACCGCACTACCAATTCCTCGCCCTGCTCCTCTTCTATCAAGAGCTGCTTCTGTCCAAACTCCTCAGTGATTTCGACCACTTCTTCCATCGGAATGCCTAATAACCTAGCTAAGAGCGAAACCGACGCAGGAGCCCTAAAGCAAGCCAAATAGTCTACCAACTCTTCCTCTTGACTGCTCAGGTAATCCAGCTTCAGAGACAGCTTGGCCTTGATGGCCGGAGTCAACGGATGAAACTTCTCTCCTCGCAGGAGCTGCTCAGCGTATTCCGACAGGAAGAAAGGGATGCCTTGACTGACCTGATAAATATCCTCAAGGCCTTCTTCAGATATGGCTAACTGACCTGTCTGGGCTTGCAAGTAAGCTGCACTATCCTTAAAATTCAGCGGCTGCAGCTCGATAAAGCCCAGCTTATTGCGTACCAGCAGGTGATTGAAAAAATGTTCCAAATAAGAAGGAGTGCTCAGATGCTTGGTCAGCACAAAGGCCACAGGATAGCCAGTCAAATGATTCATAACCTGCTCCAAGACAGCAACACTGGCCTTATCCATCCAGTGGCAGTCCTCAATCAATACAATCAAAGCCTTTTTCTTAGAAATCTTCTGCAGAATATCCACCACAAGCTGCGCCAGCTTGCCCGCATCCAACTGACGCCCAGAAGTGCCGCCTGTCAAAATCGGAAAATAACTCTCCAAAATAACCTGCCACTGGCTGATAGAAAGAATCTGGTGCTGAATGACCAAGTCGCCCAGGCCGTCCAGCAAACCACGCCAAGGCTGGAGCTCTGCCTTCATCTCTTCCTTGAAGCACTCAGCCATGACAATCTGAAAATACTTGGTCTGATTGGCCAGTACTTGACGAGTCACTGTCCGCTTTCCGATACCAGTACCACCGACTAGGACCAGAGCACGCGCCTCCTGAGCCTCTATCACCTTAGAAAAGTAAGATTCCAAACGCTTGATTTCATCGACCCGCCCGAAAAAGTGATCCGTATTGCGCAGAAACTGCTTAGTCTTACGCTCGCTACGGTCCTTAGCAAGCACCTCATGATATAGTTGCTGAATAGGTTCCGTAGGACTAATGCCCAGTTCCTTATCCAAAATATTGACCAATTTATAATAAGTCTCTATCACCTTGCCAGGCCGATCATTATCCTGATAAAGCTTCATGAGCAAATGATAGTTCTTCTCATCAAACTCATCAATGCTGATCAAGCGGCGCAAATTCCGCTCAGCCTCTTCCAAATCCAGCTGGTCTTTTTCTGTTTCCAGCTGCTGGTAGCAGGCTTGGATATAAAGCTGCTCATATCGGGTCCGCATCTTGGAAACCCAGTAATCAAAGGCCTCGCTATCCTTGAGATAGAAGCCCTGCAGAAAATCTCCCTGATAGAGCGACAGATGCTCCGTAGGATGGTCCGTAAAACGTTCTACATCACTTTCGATCGCACACTCGGGATTAAGCGACAGCACAGTCCGGTTGGGAGCGACAATCCATTCCCCACCTAGTAACTTGTTAGCTTGATAAATGGTGTTGCGCAAATTCTTTTTGGCGGTCTGATTATCCTTGTTTTCCCAGAGGATTCCTGCAATCTCCTCCCGATTGACTGCTCCATTGATGTGGAGATAATAAAGCAGAGCATTGATTTTGGCAAAAGGAAAAAAGACTTCCTCCTGATTGAGAAAGACACTCGGACTTCCCAGCAATTTCAACCTCAACAGATTTTTCGACATGCAAACGCCTCCAAGAAACCTTATAGAACTAATATAAACAAAAAGAGACAGTTTGGCAAGTAAAGTATTATACTAACCCTTAATTTCCAGTTTTTAAATTGGTTTTATTTAGGATTTTTTTGTTATACTAGGATGAAAATAAAATTTTAGAAAGTTACTTATGAAGAAAAATATTGTTCTTTTCATTTTTCTCCTTCTAAGCGCGATTGGCTTAGAATATGAGACACAAGCCTATACTACTGGCAGTATGTCAGGTACTTCCTATGGAATTGTCGGACTATCAGCCCTCTTGGCCCTGCTCTATATCATCCCTGCCCTGCTCTTGATTCGCCAACTGGGTAAAAAATGGCAGACCCCTGCACTTAGCCTTGGGGTAGCTCTACTAGGCGGCCTTTTCATTTCTGGCTGGACCTCTGGCTTGGCCAATACCTATATCCACGAGTGGGTCAGCACCAACTTCCCAAACACTTTGCTCAGCGACCTAGAAAATGCTATCGCAGCTCCGCTGGTTGAAGAACCCCTCAAGCTGTTGGCAGTTGCCTTCGCTGTCTATCTAGTCCCCGTCAAAAAGCTCAAATCCTTCTTGATGCTGGGGATTACGGCTGGCATGGGCTTTCAGATTAGCGAGGACTTCTCTTATATCCTCTCTGACCTGCCCGAAGGCTTCTCCTTCACTATCTCTGGTATCCTAGGCCGCATTACTGGCGGCGTCGCCTCTCACTGGCTCTACACCGCCCTGACCACTCTCGGTCTAGCTCTCATGCTGCGCTATGCCAAAACTCAGAAAAACTACTTCCGAGTGGGGCTCTTCTACTTCCTAGCAGCCTTCGTTCTCCACTTCTTCTGGAACTCACCGCTGACTGCTATCGAAACAGATATCCCAATCATTGTACCGGCTATGACGGCTCTGGCTGTCTTTATCTTTTACCAAGCCTACCGAACAGCCCATAAAATCGACCAAGAAGAATTGGAAGTGGAATGATGCAAAAAAACGACCGTTAGGGTCGTTTTTTTGGTTGCTTATTATAAAGACGCCTTTATCTAATACTATTTTTCAACAAATAGGATGCGGTGAAGCATGTCTACTAAACTAGTATACTGATTCTCTTGTTTATGCAAGTTTCTCAAACTTCGATAATTTACAATTAAAATGGCTAATAAACAGAATTGACGGACATTGTACAATAAACCAATCTGGTTATACTGCAATAATACTTTAAGAATATTTTTAAAATAGAAGAGAGCCACGACGCAATAGATCATACAAAGAAACATTTGCAGAAATGCTAAAAATTCTAAATTCTTGTGCAGTAGAATACGTTTTAGAATAAATGACAACACCAAAACAAGCGAGATTGACCATGACATCGATACTAGCAAGTCAAGATTAGAATGATTAATACTATCAACTGATTTCAAATCTGAGATTGACATAAAAACTTTATCATCAATCACTGCAGAAGACATCCAAAATATTCTTTTTGATATAAAGCATTAATTATTTCTCTTAACTCTTTCTCTTAAAAAATGCATTTCCTTAAAAATGTATATAAGAAAAATAATTTGACACAAGTAAAATCCCCAATCTAGTTTATAAATATCTATCTGAATCGTGATAGAGAATATAGTATAAATCATTAAAGTAAAGCTAGCTATGAAAAATAGAAAAGATTGTAAACTAGCTAAAAAAGGATATCCTCTATTTTTTAAAATGAATTTTAATAAAAAGGCTAATGAAGGAAGTACTGAGAGAAAAATAAAAGAATTCTTAAAATAGGAATTGCTCAAACCTTCAAATTCTTTCCCTCCAAAAATAGAGTTGTTATTTTGAAAAAGATAAACTTGTGATGTTTTATCATTTAAAAAAGGTAGACCAACAATAGCCAAATAAAGTACAATCAATAGTCCAATCTCCCAAGGAAATGTTAATTTATCTACGTTTTTTTCCTCTGACATCTTTATCTCCCTTCTCTAATTTTTCCTTGTTCAACAACAACAAAATCTCCGTTAGTTTCATCAATAGTCCCCAAGACATAGGCTCCATCAGGTAAGCTTAATTGTTCTAGTAACTGTTGAATTTGATCTTTTAGGTAAATGTCTTCCTTGTCTACTCCTTCTGGCAAGTTAATTTGAACGTAGACTGCTCCGCGGGACAAAGCATGTATTAACGGAAATCTATATAATTCCTCAAGAACAGAATGATTATTTTTAACAGCATCTTCCATGCGATAGCCATACCAGTCCTCTCCTCTAACAAAATTAGCTTGATCAGACAGAGTGCTTCTCAACTTAGCAGATACCCCTCGTAAATCTGAAGCTTGATTTAATTTTCTCGTCAGAGACCGTTCTAATTTAGTTCGTTCAGGATTAATTTCCAATATTTTTTCAATGATTGGCAAATAGACTCTAATTGATTCATCATAAGTCACCCCTAACTCAGATATGGGATTCGTTCCCTTGTTCATATCTATTTTGTCATAATAAGGCATGACTAATTGTTTAAAGCGAACTGATTTTTTTAAAGGTAAAGAGATATTCTTGCCCTTGATTTTTTCAGTATAGGTATAATTTACATCTATACCCCAATTCTTTTCAGCCCAAGAAAAGCCAGTTATCTTAACCTCTCCAAAAAAGTTTCGATTGGCATAAAAACCCTTGAGATTGGCCTCCAGATTCTTGTAGAAAAATAAAGACGAAACTACTAGAAAACATACAAGTACTAGTATGCTTTTAACCTTATCCGAATCAATCTTTAAAATCTTTTTCAATGACATCCTCCTTAATTACTTGTTTGAATTCGTGGTCTGTTCTTACATACTCTTCCCGACCACTTTTTGTATATTTCTCGTCAACTGTCCAGTACAAATAGGAAGCATCGGGATATAAAAGCCTTGTCAGTATCTCACTATCGCCTAAGGTCATATCTTCTTTTAAAACTAATAAAAAACCATACTTCTTAAGTGCTGCAAGTGTTACACTATCCTCCAGCTTAACATTGCTGCTACTATCAGTCTTACCGGAAGAACTACTGGTCAAAATTGATTCCTTATCCTCACTTTCATACATAAACCAAGGCCAATAATTATTTATATTTCTGCTATCATCCCAGTATCCCTCTGTAAGAAATGATGGTTCTGAAAGTGCACGATAGACTCCTCCATAGCCGAACTGGATGACCTCTTTAGGACGTTTTTTTGTTGCCTTTTTATTGGTCAGATTTACATAGATCTCATCATCATTGTTTACCTGGATTTTTACATATTCATCTTTTCCATCAGAATACATCCGAGTCTCGATCTCACCATTTATAGAAACATATCCCATATCTTGAGCAAGTTCCAAGGCATCAATCGTTTGCCCTTCGCCTTTTTCTTGCCCCAGTTTGTAATAACGAATTCGGAAGTATTCTTCCTTGTCCTTTTCTTTCGGTGTTCCTACATACTGCTTGGATTCCTGAAATGCTAGGTATTTCCGACCTACAGCAAAATCATACGAGCTCCACTCGTCGCTTTCTTTAAAAGAAAGAGCTATCATGGGGAATTCCGGTTCGTTCTCTCCGATAGTTATATAATCTGTTAAACGCTGATTCTTTCCTTTATAAATATAATTTCTTTCTTTGACCACATAAGCAGCTTCTTTTATGAAAAAGAAAGAACAAGCACTACCGATAATAAAAACGACTAGTGCTGCTAAAGCATAAATCTGCCACATTTGCCAAGAGAAATTCTCTAGCTTCTTCATTCTATTCTCCTTTTAGATAGATTATGGACTATTATATCATTTTTTATAAGATTTCTGCTAAAAGTAAAAGAAAAGTATGATAAAATGGTGTTATTCTATTTTTATAAAGGAAGCGAATATGAATCAAACACCTCTCAAAAAAATTATAAAAATTTCTAGTTTCTTTTTATTGACTCTGATGACCTACATTATATACTATCAAGCCCTCAATCCCTATTCTGTAAAGAAGTTTGAGGACAACAAAAATATCAATCAGACTGAGCAAGAATCTACATATCGAATAGGTTCTAGTCAGGTAAATGATTTTCAGAAAATTGGTAATTTTGCTTTGGCAATCGATAAGTCTGGAGAAGTCCAGAGGAAAGACGGTTATATTATTGCCCAAAATTACCGTCTCCCTAAGGATTCTTATTCAGACGAAGGGAAGGTCTTTTATGATAAAAAAAATACGAAGTATTTTTATCAGATTGATATTTACAAAGAGGATGAAGGTATTCAGTCATTAAGAAAGGTTGATATACGAGCTCTCCTTCTTAAAGAAAAGAAAAAATATAGCATTAAAAGTACAGCGAAATTAGACGTGTTTGACACATCTCCAGATGCACCCTATATAGAAATAGAGCTGGAAGAAATAGAAGGTGATTACAAAAAATCTTCACTGATTATTGATTTAAATACTTTAAAGAGCCGGATTACCCACTATCTAGGAGCATCACAAGAAGAAATTCTAACTGCTAATGGTAATAGTGAATTAACAATTGCTCGAACGAATCCTGTCTTTACTGAACGTTTAAAGAGTTTGAGCTTTGTTGTTGAAGAACAAAAGGGTGTAAACAGTTATGATAAAAAAGCAACTCAAACCCCAGACGATGTAATTACGATGAGGCCTTATCAAGGTGGGGAACTAATCAATCTCTACCAAGAATATCCCCATGTCCTCGAAATGGCTAAGAGAGGTAGTTTTACTATCTATCCGATATTTAAATATAATGAGGATTCAACTGAACAAGCTTCTAATTTTGCTAATCTCTTTAATTACCCAGGCGAAGAATCTTTTTGGTCTGCTCAAAAGAAACAAGACTATGAAATAGAACAAACCTTAAAACAGAAGAAAGATCTCTCAACACCACTTACTTATAGCTTGCTTATAAAGAATGCAAAAGAAGAAGGTAAGCTCAATTGGACAGAAGGACTTATCCCGATTGGATTTGATATTGATAGTGAGGAAATAGTTACTATTGACTTTAAAAAAGGTCCGGTTTATACACAGTATCTTGACCTATATAGCCATATTAAAGCAATCGGAGAACTATCTGATTTTCGGTCTGTGTTCACTTCACTAAATCAAGCTAGTTTCGACCAGTCCAAGAATTATGGGCTAGGTATACATTCTATAAATAGCTACAGAAATCTTATTGAGCAGTCTAAACAGACTAAAACAACCGGTCCACTATATATTAATTGGCTCCAATATAAACCAAACACCCCTTTATCTGAATCTGACATGAATACAGTCAAGGGGATTGTGGAGCAGGGTCCCTTGTACGAAATCTTCTCTGTATTTAGTTTGGAAGACAGACAAATGACGATTAGTCAGGCTACAACTACTGACAATCTTGTGGCAGGAGAAACGCCTGTAATGGTTCAAAATGGCAACCAGGTTCTTCCTCCTCTGCAGTTTCAGGCAAATAATCTTCCTAGCTTGAGTCATGATGAAATGATTAAGTCTGGACGAATTGTTTATGTTCTTATAGATGGTCAGCTTCGTCAAGTAAAAGTTCCGGAGGAAAAATAAGTGATTCAGATAGTTACAAAAATAAAAAAAATGTTCCGAAATAAAATCTTTTTGAATATTGGTGGATATACTTTAGCCTTTGCAATTGGTTTGTTTTTAGCCTCTTATGTTACTGAAAAGCAAAAAACGACTATACACTCTAAACAAAATCAGACCAAACAGCAAGAAGTCGATGGAAATAAGCTGGATAAGGACATGACATTTAAAATAGAGAAGCTAGGAGATAATCTCTATACGGTCAAAAATCCTAATTTGGCCATCTTGTCTGATAAGTATATCTTACAGCAAGAAATGAATTATCCCGACACAACTTTTTACTACGATAGTTACCAAAAATTTGTCCAAGATGAGAAAAAGAATAACCATATAAAAATTAGCCTTTTAAACCAGTCTGAAGAGACTTATAAAGACTATGACCTGCTTCAGTTAACTCAAAAAATAAATAGCCAAGCCATTCCAGGTAAAGTAAGTCATCAACTGTATCAAGATCCTCAAGATGGGCAACTATATTTTGCCTTTGAAGTGTATATACTAGGTGGGACAAACGAAAGTAACTACTCTAATTCAGAGAGTACGCCTCTTATTCAGACTCTCTATACTAATATTGAAAATGGTCAGACTTTTTCTCTGAATCACTATTTCAAAGCTCTGACAGTTCACGACAAGCGACCTATTTATACTGCTACTGATTTGGATGATAAACTAAATCAGTACGGACTGGTCTTAGCTAATAAGCCGAATAACTATACTCTCATTGAAGGAGAAAAGGATTTAAATATCAAGAGCTTAAAAGTAAGTAAAGAATTACCTGATGTAGAAAAGAAAATTAGCACCGGTTGGAGCTTAATGATAACTGGTGATGATTCTTATGAAAAAAGTCTGAGTCTTCTGGCTTATGAAGGGGAGATAGATCTCTATACAAATGTCAAATTAGATGGTTCTTATTCATCTGATAAGCAAGACCATCTCTTGAAATCTTATCAAGATTTTCTGGGACTATATCAAGAAAATAATCAATAACCAAATTATCTTCATTAAATGATGAGTTTCTTTAGATTTAAAAATCAATATATAACAGAATACACTCACTTTGTATATCTTTGATACCACATGTAAAATAATTAAATATCGACCTAAAGACAACCTTCATGGTTGTTTTTTATTGTATAAATATATTACCTTGATATTTTACATATAAGCCCTGCTAATAGCTCGCTACAATATAATTTCTTTCACTTTTATAAGTATCCACATAAGTGCCTTGCCATACTCTAGCATTCATTTCGCAAAATTATCTCTAATCCTCTCACCACCGGCCTTTTTATCCTCTTCTTTCCATGCTCTTTCCTTAAAGAAATGTTAACATTTTCTTAAAGCTAACTTATATTAGGAATTTTTAAGCCGCAGTCTGTATACTTTCTACAAATCATCTAAGAAAGAGGTATGGATATGGATTATCTAGTGATTCCGGCCTATGAGCCTGATTATAATCTTATTAAGCTGATAAAAAAAATTCACCATAAAGGTGATTTTCATATCATTGTTATCGATGACGGCAGCTCTTCCAAATGCCAGATAGTCTTTGTGCAGGCAGAGCAGTACGCGACCGTGCTCCGTCATCAGGTCAATCAAGGCAAGGGGCAAGCGCTGAAGACTGCTTTTACCTTTATCCAAGCACTGAAGATATACGGAACGGTGGTAACAGCAGATGCGGATGGACAGCACAAGGTCTGGGATATTTTCCGTGTAGCGAGCAAGGCTTCTGAAAATCCTAATCGGCTGATTCTGGGAGCACGCGCCTTTACTGGCAAGGTGCCTCTGCGCAGCCGCTTCGGTAACAGTCTGACTCGGGCTCTCTTCAAGCTTCAGACTGGCGTGGGCGTCTCCGATACTCAGACAGGCTTACGAGCCTTTACGACCAACATGATTCCATTTATGCTAAAGGTAGAGGGGCAGCGCTATGAGTATGAAATGAACATGCTCTTAGAAGCCAGCAAGGAATATCCCATTTTGGAAGTGCCCATTGAGACGGTCTATATCAATGACAATCAAGGCTCACACTTCCGGCCGATTCGGGATGGGCTCATGATTTATAAAAATATATTCAAATTTGCCCTGACTTCTCTCAGCAGTTTCGTCGTCGACTACATCGTCTACGCACTGGCTCTCTTGTTTTTAGCCGCTGTGCCGACCAGTCTGAGAATACTTCTCGCAAATGGGATTGCCCGTGTGACCAGCTCAATCTTTAACTATTCGACCAATAAAAAGCTGGTCTTTAAGAACGACGACAGTATACTCAAGACAGGAACTGGCTATTTCAGCCTAGCTGTAGTACTCTTTATCCTAGATACACTGCTGATTCGCCTCTTCTATGCTGTCTTTGGTCTCAATCTTCTGATTGTCAAAATTATCGTCGGCATTTTGCTCTTCACTGTCTCTTGGATGGTGCAAAAGAGATTTATTTTTAAGGAAAGGACACACACCGCATCATGAAATTTTTAAAGAAACGCTATGCCTATGCCTCCATTTTCGGGCTGCTTCTGACAGCTTCCTTCAGCTACTCCATGCTGAAAACCTTTGTCATCGCAGAGACCATTTCCACGGTTTCAAGCGCAAGTTCATCGTCCAATGCTGAGGCTGCCAGCAAGGCTGCGGAAACAGCAACTGTGACGGATACCAGCTATTTAGACGACAACATCTCGGTCACACTGACTGAAAAGACCGTCAGCAACACCCAAGTCTACATCGCTGATGTGACCGTCAGCTCATCAGAATATCTGAAAACGGCCTTTGCCCAAAACACCTACGGAAACAATGTCACAGCAAAGACCTCAGAAACAGCCGCCAACAACAATGCCATCCTAGCAGTTAACGGCGACTACTACGGGGCCAACACAACTGGCTATGTCATCCGCAATGGCGTCGTCTACCGCGATACTGTCCGAGAAGACTCTAGCAATGGTGATTTGGCTATTTACAAAGACGGCTCCTTCAAGATTATCTATGAAGACCAAGTCTCTGCCGATCAACTGGTCAAAGACGGCGTGGTCAATCTCTTGGCCTTCGGCCCATCTCTTGTAGAAAATGGTGAGATTGTCGTTGATACCAACTCCGAAGTCGGTCAGTCCATGTCTTCCAATCCACGGACAGCTATCGGTATCATTGATGAAAACCACTACATCATCATTGTTTCAGACGGACGCACCTCAGAAAGTGAGGGACTTTCCCTCTACCAGATGGCAGAAATCATGAAATCGTACGGCGTCAAGACTGCCTACAACCTTGATGGCGGTGGTTCCTCTACACTTTACTTTAATGGTCAGGTCATTAACAAGCCTACAACCAACGGAAATACTATCTCAGAAAGGTCGGTGAGTGATATTGTCTACATCGGTTACTAATCCCAGCAAAAAACGTTTTAGAAAAACAGCCCTTATCTACACACTATTAACTATTTTCTTCTTTGCTTTCAGCAGAATCTATGAATCTTTCAGCTTCGGCGAAACATCTAGCCACATGCACTACCTCTTTGTCATTCCTCTGGTGGGTGGCATCCTCCTCCTGCTCTTTATGAAAGTCATCCCTAACCTCTCTCGGCTCAGCCTCAACCTCTGGAACTCAGCTGTAGCCATTATGACAGCCGGCATGCTCTTCCGTGGCATCGTTAACCTATCTGGCCGCTCCACGACGCTGGATATGCCCTACTGGTACGTAGGAGCTGCCTTTGCGGCACTGGCACTACTCTCCATGGTCTTTACTCGAAGTGAGTGGAATAAAGAAATCCAGGCACAGCCAATACCCAGCAAAAAAGAAGATACAAAACTAAGTCGTCGTGAAACCTACAGCCAAGTATAAACCAAAAAACCTCAGAAAAATCTGAGGTTTTTATTCTAGTGATAATCATTCTGAGTCTTCATTCACATTCATACACACTACCCGTTAGCGGATCAATGACTTCTGCCAGCTTAAAGTGTCCCTGCTCATATTGGTAATGGCAGATGGCGCAGTTGCAAAAGCGCACCTTAGGATCCAGAGCTTGGGCTGCAATCTTGAGATAGAAGGCCCACATGGCACCGCCGTGGCTAACAGCTAAGACTGGCTCTGCTCCTGCCTTCTCCATAACCTCAGTCAGAGTGATTAGCACACGCTCACCGACTTGGTCCACACCTTCTCCACCGTAAGGGACGAATAGGTCTTCAAATGAGGTGGCTCCTGGTCGAAATTTCGGCTGCAGGCGTTCAGGCTGGGCTTCAAAGAGACCAAAGTTCCATTCTTTAATGCCCTTAAGGCGAGTATAGTCGGACCGGCCGGAGACAAGTTCCAAGGTATCAGAAGCTCGCTCCTGAGTGGACGAGTAGAGCTGACCAAAACGAATGCACCGCTCTTTCAAATAAGCTCCTGCCTGCCGGGCCTGTTCCTGCCCCAGTTCTGTCAAAGGAGAATCGCAAGCTCCCTGCACCAAGCCTTCTTGGTTGAAAAAAGTCTGGCCGTGCCGCATTAAATATAAATCTTTCATTTTCCCTCCCAATCGCTAAAATCGTGGCCAATGGCCTCTTCTAGGTAAAATTGGTCATCTTCAAAAGTAAACTTCAAGATACCACAGTTGGTCATGTGACCCAAATCATCCAGACGCCAGTTTTTCTGCCAAGCTCTGGCAAAATTGGCCATAGCTCCGCCATGGGAGACCATGAGCACAGACTGACCATCCGTCTCCTGCATGAGCTGAAGAATGGTCGTTGCCATACGCTCCTGCACTTGATCTTGTGATTCACCCCCATAGGTAACAAAGAAATCTCCATAAGGCAGGGGTGGATTGAGGTCTTCGCTTTCCCCTTCAAAGGTGCCGAAGTTCCACTCCTTGAGTCCCTTGACACGTTTATAGGGAATCTTACCGTCTGTTACCAATTCCAAGGTATCACAGGCTCGCTCTTGAGTAGAGCTATAAGCATCGTCAAAAGTAATTCCTGCATCCTTAAAATATTGCCCTGCCACCTTGGCCTGATAGATGCCAAAATCGGTCAGAGGAGCATCACACCAGCCCTGCACCTTATGGCGTAGGTTGAAAAGCGTTTGGCCATGCCGCATCAGATAAAGAGTTTTTGCCATCATTCATATCTCCTTTAGATGAGTTCTAACTTTTCAAAGGCCTTGTAGAGACCGTCCTGACTGACCGAATCTGTCACCATATCGGCCATGGCCTTGATTTCCGCTCCGCCATTTCCCATAGCAACCCCGACCTGACAATAGTTCAGCATAGGAATATCAACCTTGGCATCGCCAAAAGCCAGAGTATCTGCTCTGTCAGCATGAAGATGCTTCAGGAGGACCTCAATGGCATGCGCCTTGGTAATATCTTTGACTCCTAAATCACCAAAGAGAGCATGCTCACCCTTGCCTCCCCAAGTACCCGCCTTGAGCTCAGGAAAAGCTACCTTAGAGTCCAGATGGTCTTGGTAGCTTCTGAGAATAAAGCTGACTTTGTTCAGGTCGTCCCGATAGAGCTCTCCTCCATAGACCAAGCCGTGAAGAGCTTCTTCGGCCTCCATATTTACTACTTCTTCTGGCTTGGCACCTTTTCCAAGTACATAGGTCCGAAGCACTGGTCGTGCCGCTTCACGGAAGCCCCTGCTTGCAAAGAGGCCGTTATTACTCTCTAGGTAAAACTCTAGCCCCCGCTCTTGAAGCCAGTCAACTAGCCTTTTAGCGACATCTCGCGGAATCAGCTGGTGCAGAATAACCTGACCCTTATGCTCCACATAAGAACCGTTGCCACCAATCATGCCATCAAAGCCAATATCCCAAATTTCCGGCGGCATCTCAGCCTTGCTGCGACCTGTGCAGACATAGACCAGATGTCCCTTTTCCCGCGCCCGTCGAATGGCAACCACAGCAGACTCCGGTATATGATTATCATAGTCGATGAGGGTCCCATCCACATCCAGAAAGATGATTTTTCTCGTCATAAATCCCCCTCTTCCTCATGTTCTTCCTCGCATTTGCCGAATGCTTTCTTCAATTTTTACAAATTCTCTCACTCTACCTCAGCTTGCTTTTACTAAAGTCCATTCTATTATACACCTTTTTGAAAGCCTCTTCCTATAGAATTATCAGAGATACTGGTACTATCCTTTCTTTATTCAGAGAAAAAAAGAAGAAGGACAGCTTTTAATCAGCTTGTTCCTTCTGCTCTTTTTATTTCCTAGCTTATCTACTCATCCTCTGCTTCAAACAGCCAAAGTTTTGAATCAAAGTCATAGCTTGGCTCTTGCTTAGAGTCCTCCAAAAGCTGACCGCTGGAAGCGTCCGTGGTGACCAGCCCAACTCGCATAAGCTCAGCCCCCATATAGGCATGCCCCTCTAGCCGATAGACCTTATCCACAGCCAGTCCTTTTAGTTGCAAACGCTGATGAGAGCGATTGACTTGATTGAGGACCTTGAAAGTGCCTAAAAGTGCAGTATTCTGATCCTGACTAACAACCATCCAAGCTGTCTGCCCATCTCCCTTAAATGGCGACTGCAGTCGATAAAAAGTTCCATTATGAATCAGATCTCGATGGCGCTTGTAAAAAGCTATCTGTTCCCTGACCTCAGCCAATTCTTCTGGACTTAGCTGATTAAGGTCCAGCTCATAGCCAAAGGAACCGAAAAAGGCGACATTCCCCCGCGTCTTCAACGGAGTCAGACGATTGGTCTGGTGATTGGGCACGATGGAGACATGGGCTCCCATGGATGAAAGCGGATAGAGAAGACTGGTTCCATACTGGATTTTCAAGCGCTCAATCGCATCTGAGTCATCACTGGTCCAAGCTTGAGGAGCATAGTAGAGCATACCTGGATCAAAGCGGCCTCCACCCGAAGAGCAGGACTCAAATAACAATCTCGGATAGCGACTAATCAAACGCTCATACAAGTCATAAACACCCAAGATATAGCGGTGAAAAATCTCTCCTTGCTGATCAGCTGGCCAGGCAGCTGAGAAGACATCCGTCAGAGGGCGATTCATATCCCATTTGATATAATCCAGCTGCGCTTCCTCGATAACCGCCGACAGACGCTCAAAAATCTCATCCACTACTTCCGACCGAGAATAGTCCAAAACAAACTGGTTCCGACCATGGTGGGGCTGTCTATCTGGCACTGCCAGCAGCCAGTCAGGATGAGCTCGATAGAGTTGGCTGTCCTTATTGACCATTTCCGGCTCAAACCAAAGACCAAACCTCATGCCCAAACCGTGAATTCGCTCTGCTAGCGAGCCCAGACCCCGCGGTAGCCTTTCTGGATTGACAAACCAATCACCCAGCCCAGCGCGGTCATTAGTCCGCTGGCCAAACCAGCCGTCATCTAGCACAAAGAGCTCAACTCCTACTTGCTGAGCCTTTTCAGCAAGATCCAGCAGCTGATTCTCACTAAAGTCAAAATAGGTAGCTTCCCAGTTATTGATGAGAACAGGACGCGCTCGCTCGCGCCAGTAACCCCTAGCTAGTCGTCGACGAAATAGCTGATGAAAGGCTTGACTCATGCCGTTGAGGCCCTGTTCAGAATATACCAGCAGAGCTTCTGGACTGGTAAAGGACTGGCCCGCAGCCAGCTTCCACTCAAAACCGAAAGGATTGATGCCTAGCTGCAGCCGTGTCACATCATAGGTGTCCACCTCAGCCTGAATGAGAAAATTACCTGAATACACCAAGGCCGCTCCTAGCACTGGACCTGAAAATTCAGTCGTTTCCGGTCGCTTAAGAGCTACAAAGGGATTATGGTGAGGACTGGAAATGCCGCGGGTTGACTCAATAGACTGAATCCCCTGCTGAAGCGGGCGCTCCTTGATATGGCGTTCCCGAGCCCATGCTCCTGATAGCTGCAGCCAGTCATAGTCAGCATCTGGCAGATCCAGCGATAGACTAGCTAGGGATTCCAAATAGCAAGTTCCCCTGCCTTGATTAATCACTTTGCTGGAGCGAGCGATAACAGGCCAATCAGCAAAAATCGTATAAAACAGCTGAACTTCCACCTCTGTCAACGCATCTCGCAGGGTCAAGATAAGAGTCTTAGCCTCCATTTGAGCCTCAGTATAAGTAGCTGGCAGCCCCTCTAAAGCTGGCTTACCATCTAGCATCTGATGACTGACATAGACAAAATCAGTAATACGCGAGCCATTTTCCTGCCGCAGACAGATAGCGGGATGACGAAAATCTGTCGTGCCGTATTCTGGAAATTCCTGCCGCACGTGCTCCAAAGAATAGCGTAAATCTCCTTCTTTCCTATAGGTCGTCATGGGCCGATACTGCAACTCCACCAGATAAGAATAATCCCGCTCCGGTACAGCCACACCGTAGTAAAGCTGCAAGAGTTTACCATCCTCCAAAACCCGAAAGATATAAGAAATCTCGCCATTAGTCAGATGAAATTGCCTGCACTCTTCCTTAAACAAAATACTCGCCTTATTCATGACTTTCTCCTTTCACAGTCTGCAATCAAACTTCCACTTTCATTATAAAAAAGGCCACCCCTTTTGGTAAGCCTTTCTTTCTAGTATTATTTATCCAAATGTGACTTTTTACAGCTCCTGCCCCAGATGAGAGCTAGCCTTGCGAAAATTCAAAGGCGACTGGCCGCGCGCCTTCTTGAAGGCTTTTGAAAAGCTCTGTGTTCCGGCAAAACCTGTCTTACTGGCAATCTCTTCCACCGAAAGCTGACTGCTCGTCAGCAGATCAGCTGCCATATTGAGTCGCAAGTCATTGCTGTACTCCTTAATCCCTTTTCCTACTTCATCCTTGAAAAGCCGAGATAGGTAGGAAGGGTGCAGCGCCAATTTCTGCGCCAACTCCTGCACAGATAAACTTTCTGGCAGATGACTGCTCAGTAGTTCCAAGACCTGCTGGACATAAGGATTGACCCGACGGCTTTCCGTGATTAAAGAGGTCTGCTTGAGACGCTGGGACAAGAGCTCTAAGAAGCGATAAGCTTGCCTTTGCAGAGTCAGTTCAGCTGTTATTCCGCTGCCCTCGTAAGCCAGACTTTCAAAGACCAAAGCCTTAAATTCCTGCAAAGAACTCAGCTCAAAAGACCACTGACCCGACTGTAAACCCAGAGCCTGCAGGTACTGGGGTAAGAGACATCCACCCAGTCCCATCCAGACATAAGACCAAGGCTCTTCTCCATCAGCCTGATAAAAGACCGATTGACCTGGCGGCACCACAAAGCCCTGCCCTTCCTGCAAATCATAGCGCTGATTGCCAACGGAGTATGTCCCCCGTCCCTCCAGTACGATATGAATGACATAAACATCCCGGACAGCCGGCCCAAAGCTATGATGGGCTTCCGTTTTTGAATAACCACAGAAGGCAAAAAAACAATCTTCTTGGCCAAACTGCATAGACTTAACCAAGGTCAGCGAATGCTCCATCAGCTTCTCCTTAGATTTGGATAATTTTTTTATCCTTATTATAAAACAAAAACCACTAAACAGCAAATGAAGCTGATTAGTGGTTTCTTCATTCATCTTAAAAAGATTGAACAGATGGATTATGATTAAAGAGGGCATGGGTAGCCTTATAGATATGGTAGGCTGTTGCAGCGTTATTCATAGTGTAAAGGTGTATGCCCGCTACATCCTGGGTCACCAAGTCAACAATTTGGTCCACAGCATAAGCCAGACCAGCTGCTCTCAGAGACTCTGGGTCATGTTCGTACTTATCCAGAATAGCCCGGAATTTTCTTGGCAGCTTGATATTCTCACAGGTCTTGAGCAGACGCAGAGCCTGATTGCGATTGAGAATCGGCATAATCCCAGCATGGATAGGCACTTCAATACCCGCTAAAATGCACTTGTCCTGAAAGTCGTAAAAACGTTCATTGTCAAAGAAAAGCTGGGTGACCAGACTAGAACAGCCAGCTTCGACCTTTTTCTTCAGATTTTGAATATCCGAAATCTGATTTGGAGAATCTGGATGGCCCTCTGGATAGCAGGCTCCGATGATGTCAAAATGCGGTGCTTCTGTCTTGATGTATTCGATCAAGTCAGTCGCATAGGTAAAATCATCCTTAGGCGCCACATCTGGAAAAATATCCCCTCGCAAAGCTAAAATCTGATGGACACCAACCCGATCCAAAGACTGTAAGATATTAGACACCATGTCCTTGGTCAGATAGACCGCAGGTAGGTGAGCAATCGTCGGAATCTTGAGGTCGTTGGCGATAAACTCCGTCAAACGAACCGTCGTCTCCTCAATGTCAAACTTATTATTGCTAGCTGTCACACTGATAAAGTGAGGAGCCAGATCTTGCATCTCTCTCAACGCCTGAAAAATCTTATCATTGCCTACTGCCGGATTGGGAGGAAATACTTCAAATGAGAGACTGGGTGTGTGACGACGAACCATATAACAAAAAGTTCCTTTCAATGATGGTAGTGATAGCTGAGGACAATCCTACAAAAACAGCTCCTGCAGGATTGTCAGCTCTGCTTCAATTTTGGTATGTTCCTCCATCAAGATCAACTGTTGAGGTTCTAGGAGGATTATTGCAAATGTTGTCTAGCTGCTTTGGCTGCTTCTACTAAGCGCTCCAAGCTAGCCTTAGTTTCTGGGATACCACGAGTTTTAAGACCACAGTCAGGGTTGATCCAGACCTTGCTGCTTGGCACCTTAGCCAAGATAGCTTCGATCGTATGGTCAATTTCTCCTTCATTTGGCACGCGCGGTGAGTGGATATCGTAAACTCCAGGTCCTACTTCTGTCTGGAAGTTCTTAGCCTTGAGCTCATCCAGGATTTCCAAGTTAGAGCGGCTAGCTTCAAAGGAAATCACGTCCGCATCCATGTTGTCAATAGCTGGGATGATATCTGTAAATTCTGAGTAACACATGTGAGTGTGGATTTGTGTGTCTGGCGCTACTGTAGAGTGTACCAAGCGGAAGGCTGGAATAGCCCAGTCAAGGTAGTCTTCGTACCAGTCGCTACGACGGAGTGGCAATTTCTCACGAAGAGCAGCCTCGTCGATTTGGATGATTTTCACACCAGCAGCTTCAAGGTCAAGAACTTCATCCTTGATAGCAAGAGCGATTTGAAGCGTAGAATCCTTGATAGAGATGTCTTCACGCGGGAAGGACCAGTTGAGGATGGTAACAGGTCCAGTCAGCATACCTTTGACAGGTTTGTCTGTACGGCTTTGTGCATAGCTAGACCATTTAACAGTGATTGGGTTGAGACGAGTCACATCACCCCAGATGATTGGTGGTTTAACCCCACGCATACCGTATGATTGTACCCAACCATTTTTAGAGAAGAGGTAGCCTGACAGGTTTTGACCGAAGTACTCAACCATGTCATTACGCTCGAACTCACCGTGCACCAGCACGTCAAAGCCGACTTCTTCTTGCCACTTGATCCATTCATCAATTTGCTCAGCCAAGAACTTGTCATAGTCTTCTGCTGACAGCTCACCCTTACGGAAGGCCAAGCGTTTGGCACGAACTTCCTTAGTTTGAGGGAAGGATCCAATTGTCGTAGTTGGCAACGGTGGCAGATTGAGTGTCTTGTGTTGGATTTCCTCACGCTCTGCAAAGGCTGGCAAACGAGTGTAGTCAGCATCTGTCAAGCCAGCGATACGAGCACGAAGTTCCGCATTTTCACCCACACGTTCAGTCGCAAAGAGTTCTTTGTTGGCAGCAAGTGCTTCTGCACCACCGCCATTGCGGATAGCATCCAAGTCACGGATTTCATCCAATTTTTCCACCGCAAAGGCAAAGTGGTTCAAGATTGCTGGTTCAAATTCTTCATTAGCCGTTGTAAATGGCACATGGAGAAGTGAGCATGAGCTTGTCAAAACAAGATTTTCAGCTGAAATTTGCTCAAGCACTGCCAAGCTCTTTTCATAGTTGTTGCGCCAGATATTTTTACCATTGACAATCCCTGCATAAAGTGTCTTATCAGCTGGGAAGCCACCTTTTACAAGGTCAAGAGTTTTCTTGCCTTCTACAAAGTCCAGACCAATCGCATCTACTGGCAGCTCTACAAGGTCTGCATAGATGTCACGAACGTCACCAAAGTAGGTTTGAACCAAGACTTCCAAGCCTTTCTTGTCTGCCAAAAGTTTCTTATAAAGGTCCAAGAAGAGAGCTTTTTCTTCTGCTGACAGATCCTTGACCAGACTTGGCTCATCCAACTGGATACGCTCTGCGCCCAACTCTGCTAATTTTGCAAAAACTTCTTGATAAGCTGCAGCTAGTGCATCTACAAAGTCAGCCGGAGCCACACCGTCTTCAAAGTCAGATACTTGCAGGAGGGTGAATGGGCCAACCACAACTGGACGGGTTACCAAGCCCAACTCTTTAGCTTCTGCAAATTCATCAAAAATCTTATGCCCAGCCAGCTTGACTTGGGTTTCTTTTTCAAATTTAGGAACGATATAGTGGTAATTGGTGTTGAACCATTTCTTCATCGGAAGAGCTCGGACATCTCCTTTTTCGCCCTGATAGCCACGAGCCAAGGCAAAATAACGCTCCAAGTCAGTCAGCTCCAAGCCTTGCACAGATGATGGTACTACGTTAAAGAGAAAGGCCGCATCCAGCACATTGTCATAGTGAGAAAAATCATTTGATGGAATCTCAGAAATTCCTTTTTTCTTAACAATATTCCAATGCTTAGCACGGAGCTCCTTAGCTGCAGCCAGAAGCTCTTCTGCTGAGATTTCATGTCTAAAGTATTTTTCAGTTGTAAATTTCAATTCGCGGAATTCACCCAAACGTGGGAAACCAATGATAGTCGTTGACATAAACGTCCTCCAAAATTTTTCTTGATTTTATCTTATCAGAAAATCCCCCCTCTGTATAATTGGAATTTCCCAGAGTTTGATATAGTCTAAAACTATAACCTATCTCGCCAACCAGTCCAAAACCCCCATTTTAGAAGCACCATTGACTGAAATTATTGTTTGCTATAGGTAGAAGTTATGACCTTGGAAAAAGAAAAACCAGCGATTTTTATTCTCGCTGGTCTTTTATGATTTGCTTACTTAATTTTTCTGTAGCGCTGGATGCTGCTCCAACCATGCTTTTGCTTCTTGACTATTATGAATCTGAGTATCAGATACAGATGAATCATCATTGTAGCCATAAACTGGCAAGACATCTTCTCCCTTGGTCGCAAACCAATAAAGAAGAGTATCAAACCACTCATCTGGTGTAACCTTATCCGTCCTAACATAAAGCGCCCAATCTTCTTTAATCAGTTTAGACTCTATATCTGGATAAAGGCTGTAAAGATTGATGTTTAAATCTGGGTTCTTTCCTTTTGGTTCTATTGTTAACAACAATTGATTCTCTGGACGATTATATCCTCGAGATCTCAAGACTTCAGAAAAATTTGTTAAGCTTGTCGTATTATAAATATCAGAATCCATGATAAGCCGTGTATTTTCTGGTAGTTCTTCTATTTTTTCCGTCTCCAAATTTAAGTACACATCTTTGAAAGTTGGTTGTTCTTCTGAGAGGTTCTCTATAGTCAATCTAAAGTAATGCTCCCCACCAAGATAATAACATCCAATTAGTTCAAGAGGAACACTTTTCTTATCGTAACTTCGAACAGCTTGATAGAGATCAATCTTTCGTTCTGGCAAACCTTCTTCCTCTAAGTTATAAAGAATAAGGTTCCAATACTCTCCTTTTTTCTGAAGATGCTCCTTCGAAAATGTTTGTTCTTTCTCTGGAAGAATTGCCCATCTTTTTTCTGAATCTATGGCGTACTTTTTACCAACAATCAAAGAACTTGGCGCTAGGACATATTGCTTTTTATCTCCAAAGATTTGAATATCTGAACGTTTTACTTTTGAGTGCGAATTACTCTTATATGTTATCTTCTGAGATTCATTCTCCGTTGATTTTCTATAAATAGTGAAATAAAAACTAACAAGCAAAATAGCTAATAGCAGCGAGCTGAGAAGGATTATTTTTTTCTTCATCTACTTCCGCTCCCCTCGGCTTTTTTCCCCTCCTTCTCCTCAACAAACTCTCTAACCAAGCGGTAGATAACTGCGAAGATAGGAGTGAAGAAGATCATGCCAACCAAGCCAAAGAGGTTACCCCCAATCAGTGCGGCTGCTAGGGTAAAGAGAGTTGGAAGACCGACGGACTGGCCGACTACACGCGGATAGATGACGTTGCCCTCAATCAACTGCACTCCCTGAAAGACTGCGATTGAAAGAAGGGCTTTCCAAGGGCTATCGGTAAAGATAAAGATAGCTCCCAGAGCACAAGCTGAGAAAGGCCCGATGTAGGGAATGAAAGAGAGCACTCCAGCCAAAACTCCTGTCAAGGCTGCATAAGGCAGGCCTGTCAGAGAATAGGCGATAAAGACTAAAATCCCAACAATGACGGCCTCAATCATCTGCCCCATCAGAAACTTATCATAAGTCTCAACAATGACAGAACCGACATAGGAGAGGCGTTTGACAGCCTTCTCAGGAAGCATAACCTGCAGGAGACGGCTAGTGATTGTCTGCAAATGCTCCTTGCTGCTCAAGAAGGCAAACATGAGGAAGATAGACATGATGACAGAGAAGAAATTGCCAAAGATGGCAGAGATATTTCCTGTCAGACTGCCCAGAAGAGAGATGGCTCGGTTGACAATGTCACTGTTTTGCAGCTGCTTTGTCAAATCTTTCAGCTGGCTAGAGGAAAGCAAGCCAGACTGCTGCAGCCACTTGGCTACCTGAGGCGCTACCTTACCGATTGTTGCGCTTAGCTGATTGACCGCTGTGGTCAAAGTCGGCACGACGATGGAGACAATCCCCGTCATAATGAGAGCTAAAATCAGCACCTCCAAGACTAAGGCCAAACCACGCTGCAACTTCTGAGGGACTCGGCATTTATCCAAGAAGTCTTCCAGTTTTTTCATCGGAACATTAAAGATAAAGGCAAGGACACCACCCAATATAATGGGTGAAAAAACCGAAGTCAGACTCTGCAGACCAGACCAGATGTTCCCGATATATAGAACCAGAGCCAGAGCAAGCGCCGCAAAGACGATTAGTTTATAAGATTCATTTATTTTTTTCATAAGGCTTCCTTTTAAGGTTTTGTCATTTCCTTATTTTATCATAATTTTCGCGGGCTTTCGAGCAGAAGGAAGCATGGGTTAGTCAGCTTTGTCTTCACTTTTAATTTTTTGCAAATCTTGAAGATAGAGAAATCCAGCCCCTATGGACAGAAGGCCTGCAAAGATAGCTAGAAAAGGAATAAATCCCATGATAGATGCAAAAAGCAGCATCTGATGATTCATCTTATTGACCCTTGAGTCCCCACTATAATGAGACATACCCGCTAAGGAAAGTATCAACAAGAAAACATTAATTAGCATAATCAGAAGTGCCCATATGTAATTTTCAATGAAGCTACCAATCAAATCAACAAACTCAAAACTCGATCTTTGTAAAGAAAAATACATGATAAGAATTCCCGCTGTAATACTCGCAACCCCATTTACCAATAACAATTTATTTGATTTCATAGCAATCTCATTCTTTCTTTTTTAAACATAGTATACCTAGCCACTTTCTAATCTGTCAACCTTTATAAAAGAATGACTGTCTCATCTGATAAATCCGTTTTCATTCATATTATCTTATGATAAAATAAGCTTATGCACAAGAAAACGATTATTGATTTTAAGCAGTTGGGTCAACGCCTAATTTTTACTCATCCTATCAAGGAACTGAAGACTCGTCGTCTTGACCAGGTAGAGGCGCTTTTGACAGAGGTTGAGGGCTGGCAGGAGAAAGGATACTATGCTGTCGGCTATGTCAGCTATGAAGCAGCTCCAGCTTTTGAGGAGAAATTTCAGGTCCATCCGGCTCCGCTCCAGAAAGAATACCTCCTCTACTTTACTATCCACGTTCAGGCCGAGGAGGCTTCCATTCCCTTGACCTATAAGGAAGTGGAAATGCCATCGGCTTGGCAGGGGCTAACTTCTGAGCAAGAGTACCAGAAAGCTATCGAGACTATTCATCATCATATCCGCCAGGGCGATACCTATCAGGTCAACTACACGATGCAGCTATGCGCGGAGCTCAATCCTGAGGATAGCTTAGCTATTTACAACAGGCTAATCGTTGAGCAAAATGCGGCCTACAATGCCTATGTAGAGCATGATGAGACCGCCATCTTGTCCATCAGTCCCGAGCTCTTTTTCGAGGAGCACCGAGGTCAACTGACTACTCGTCCGATGAAAGGAACCACCAATCGGGGACTGACCTTAGAGCAGGATAGGGAGCAGTCTGCATGGCTGGCCCAGGATGCCAAAAACCGAGCAGAGAATATGATGATTGTCGATTTGCTACGGAATGACATGAATCGCATTTCTCGGACAGGTAGCGAGCAGGTTGAGCGTCTCTGCAGCGTTGAGCAGTACTCTACAGTCTGGCAGATGACCTCTACCATCAAAAGCCAGCTGCAGGAGGGAGTCGGGCTGGCAGAGATTTTCAAGGCGCTCTTTCCTTGCGGATCCATCACAGGCGCGCCTAAGATTTCGACTATGGCTATCATCAAGGCGACAGAAAAAGCCGCCCGCGGGGTCTACTGCGGTACAGTCGGCATCTGCCTGCCAGACCAAAGACGGATTTTCAACGTCGCCATCCGCACCATTCAGCTAGAGGGAAGGAAAGCCATCTATGGTGTTGGCGGGGGCATCACTTGGGACAGCACGTGGAAATCAGAATACATCGAAACCCAGCAAAAATCTGCCGTCCTCTATCGGAAAAATCCGCGATTCGACCTGATTTCTACAGGAAAAGTAACAGATGGAAAGCTGACCTTGCAAGACCAACACCTGCAAAGACTGACAGAAGCAGCTAGCTACTTCGCCTATCCTTTCGACCAAGACAAATTGGCGCAAAAACTAAGAGAAAACTGCGCTCAGCTGGATAAAGGACAGGATTACAGGCTGCGTATAGCTCTTAAAAAAGACGGCAGTATTGGGCTAGAAACGGCTCCTCTACTACCGCTAACAAAGACTTTCAGAAAGGCTAAACTGGTCGAGCAAACAGCCAATCTAGCCCAGCCTTTCACCTATTTCAAAACCAGCCATCGGCCGCATCTGACCTTGGAGCAGCAAGAACAGATTTATTACAATACCCAAGGCCAGCTGCTGGAAACCTCTATCGGAAATCTGCTGCTGGAGCTAGACGGCAAGCTCTACACGCCTCCAGCTGAACTATGCCTGCTCAAGGGCATCTACCGCCAGCAGCTACTGGATAAGGGTCAGGCTACTGAGAAAGTTTTAACGCTGGCTGATCTGGCTCAAGCGGAGAAAATCTACGCCTGCAATGCAGTCAGGGGACTGTACGAGCTGGAGATTGATAAAGGAGAGCTCTGACATGAAAGTTATCTTTCTGCACGGACTAGGGCAAGATGCGCATTCTTGGAAGAAAGTTCAAGAAGCCCTAGCCAATGTCTCAACGGAGTCGCTAGCTCTTTTTCCAAGGGGAAATGAAAGCTACCAAGAAATTCGACAAGAAACCCTCCAGCACCTTCAGGCCCAAGAACAGCCATTTATCTTAGTCGGTTTGTCACTCGGTGGCCTGCTGGCACTGGACCTAGCTGACCAAGCTCTTCCTCATCTGAAGGGTTTGATTTTATCCGGGACTCAATACAATTTAGCAGATAATTTTCTCTACAGACTGCAGATTCTCGTCTTTAAACTGATGCCCAAAAGCGTCTTCTCCAAGCAAGGAGCCAATAAGGAACAGATGCTGCGGATTTTGACCGAACTGCGTAAGGTAAATCTTACTGATAAGGTAAAGAAAATCAAGCTCCCAATCCTGCTGGTTTGCGGCAGCAAAGACAAGCCCAATCTAAAAGCTGCCTATAAACTTAACAAGCTGCTGAAAGGTTCTCAGCTCCGCATTATAGAAAATGGCGGCCATACTCTAAATAGCCAAATGCCAGAAACATTTGCTCAAATAATAGAGAAATTCCTACATGAGTTCTGACCCTTTTACATGACAAACCAAAAACTTTAGAAATATTTGAGAAATTCTTTATAAATATTTGAAAGTTTAGCGCTATACTAATTAATAAGAAGAG
>JABZYU010000002.1:34288-51521 GCA_015264985.1 Streptococcus sanguinis
TGAAAAGGAGACTTGACATGGAAAATGTTTTGGTTTTACAGCAAGTCAGCAAAAAATTCGGCCGGCAGTACGCTCTGACCGATGTGAGTCTGACGATAAAAAAAGGAGATATTTACGGTTTGATTGGCAAGAACGGAGCCGGTAAGACCACTCTGATCAAGGTCATTACCCAGCTCTTGGAAGCAAGCAGTGGCAATGTCTCCCTTTTTGGCTCTCAGAACTATCAAGAATGGACGCAGAGCCTCAAACGGGTCGGATCGGTCATCGAAACACCGGTCGCTCACAACCACCTGACAGCCTATGAAAACCTCAGCTACTACTGCAAGCTCCGCCATATTCCCCATGCGGACAAGGTCATCCGTGAAACCTTGGAATACGTGGACTTGACGGATACCGGCAAGAAGAAATTCCGCGACTTCTCTCTCGGGATGAAACAGCGGCTGGGTCTGGCTATTGCGCTTCTTACCAGACCTGACCTGATGATACTGGATGAGCCTATCAACGGACTGGATCCAGTCGGCATCAAGGAATTCCGCCAGCTGGTGCAGCGGCTCAACGAGGAATTGGGCATGACCTTTATCATCTCCAGCCATATCCTGTCTGAACTCTACTTGGTGGGTACTCGGTTCGGCATTATCGAGGAAGGACGGCTGATTCGCGAGATTTCAAAAGCGGAGTTTGAAGAACAGAGCGAAGACTATATCGTGCTTAAAACGTCACAGTTAGAAGAAGCCAGCCGGCTGATTCACGACCAGCTCATGCATCGCATCAAGGTGGTCAATGCTTCTGACGAGATTCATATCTTCACCCATTCTCATGAGATTAGCAAGATTGTCAAGGAACTTGCGACTGCAGATATACCAGTGCAGGAGATTTACTATGCACGACAAAACCTAGAAAACTTCTTTACAGACTTGGTCAAATGACAAAGGGAGGCTTATCATGATGGATTTCATTAGAGCCGATTTTTACCGGCTCATGCGTTCAAAAGGCTTTTGGATTACTGAGTTTTTATTATTCTGTGCGATTATTTCAACAACCTTCTTCCATGCAAATATTCATTTTGGAGCAAATATCTCAAGTAATGCGTCTGCTAGTCAATCTCTAGGAAAACTAACCGGCTTTCAAGCTCTGGACTATTTTGCAGGCAATACAGACAGTCTGCTATTTTTCACCATCATTGGTATCAGTATGGTCCTTGGAGTGGACCTGTCTCGGAAACTTTATAAAAACTGTCTGAGCTACGGCATCTCTAAGCTCAGCTATTATTTTTCTAAATTCTTTGTCTGCGTTAGCATCGCAGCCTTTCACTTCCTGATGATTTTATCTATCTCCTTTGTGACCGCCAGTCTGTCCAACGGAATTGGAAGTGCCCCCAGCTCTTTTTTACCTCAGCTAGGAGCTGCTCTCTTCGTTCAATTTCTCAGCACGGTTACATGGATTGCCATCATTTCTTTTGTACTCTATGCCAGCCACTCGATTGTATCTAGCTTTCTGACCTATTTCCTTGGCGGTACCTTACTGACTATTCCCCTCATCTTTTACCCTGACAATGAATGGCTGATCTATCTGACTCTGCGTTTTAACACAAATATGGCAGCAGATGGCGGGGCTGTTATCAAGGCTATCCTGACAGTGGTAACGGTCACCCTGCTCTTTCTAGGTGGCGGGCTGATGGTTTTCAAAAAGAAAGATTTATAAAAAGCAGGAACAATCTTAATCATTCAGAGGAGATTTCATGTTACATACTATTCAGGCGGAACTCTACCAGCTTGTCCGCTCCAAACCTTTTTGGCTAATAGAAGGGCTGCTCTTTTTTCTCATTTTCATCAGCTCTCTTGGTGAAAGCAACTTTAATTTTTATATCTCTACGTCTTCTGATCCAGAAGAAATAGTCATCCAAGGTTGGACAGGATTTGAAGCTCTCGGGCAGCTTGCTAAAGATTTCCTGCCCTTTGTCATGATTACTGTCCTTGTGCTCATTATCTTTCTGTTAGGTCGTGACCTGACTAGAAAATTATACAAAAATATATTAGCTAGTGGGATTTCTCGAAAAGAATTTTACTTATCTAAAATAGCTGTTCTTGTCACAATTATCATCTTTCAACTAGCGGCAGCCTTTGCTGTAGCCTTTATCTTTGGAAGCCTCTTCCATGGACTTGGGACTATGCCAAAGAACTTTTTCTGGAGCTTTTTCTTGTCTTTCTTTCGCTCCTTTCTCTTTATTATGACCTGCAGTTCCGTAGTTACCTGTCTTCTCTACCTGACCCGCTCCACCCTAGCCAGCTATCTGGTCTTTTTCGCCCTGATTATGCTTCAGTCTAGCCTCGTCATCGTTTTCCCTCAGATAAATTCTGAACTATTCTTATTCCTTATCCTAGCTGGTTCTATCTTAGGTGGTTACCAAGCCTTTCAGCACAGAGACTTATAAATCTAAGCAGTCAGCCCTTTGGCTGCTTTTTTATTGCTTTTGGATTGGTTCTGCATTTCTTTAGAAATATTTTAGAATTTCTTGAGAAATATTTGAAGTCTAGCTTGTATACTAAAATCAAACCTAAGAAAGCGAGAATATACCATGCAAACTGTTTTAGAAGTAAAGCAAGTTACCAAACAATATGGCCAGCAATATGCCCTTGACCATGTGAGTCTTTCGATTCAGAAAGGCGATATTTATGGACTGATTGGCAAGAACGGGGCTGGCAAAACCACTCTTCTCAAGACCATTAGCCGGCTCATTCATGCCAACAGCGGAACCGTGTCTGTCTTTGGTTCGCAGAACTCTAAGGAATGGAATGAAGCCCTGCGCAAGATAGGAACCGTCATTGAAACACCGGTCGCTTACAATCAAATGACTGCTTATCAAAATCTCAACTACTACTGCAAGGTCCACCAGATTGCCAAACCTGACCAGCTCATCAAGGAAACTCTGGCCTATGTCGGATTGAGCAATACTGGTAAAAAGAAATTCCGCAACTTTTCGCTAGGAATGAAGCAACGCTTGGGGATTGCTATTGCCCTTATCAGCAAGCCTGAACTCATGATTTTAGACGAGCCCATCAACGGCCTAGATCCGCTTGGCATCAAGGAATTTCGACTGATGATTCAGCGACTCAACCAAGAGTTAGGGATTACTTTTATTATTTCCAGCCACATCTTGTCTGAGCTTTATCTGGTAGCCACCAAGTTTGGAGTGATTGACCAAGGACGGCTTGTTGCAGAATTCACCAAAGACGACTTTGACCGAGCCAGCGAAGATTATATCGTCCTCAAGACTAGCGATAAAGACCAGGCTGCCAATCTCATCCAAGGTAAGCTCCACTATCAGCTCAAGGATGCTGATAAATCTGATGAGCTGCACATTGTCGCCCAAGAACAGGAACTAAATGACATCAACAGGGAGTTGGTCCTATCCAACATTCATGTCAATGGTATCTATGCAGCTCACAAAGATTTAGAAAAATACTTTACAGATTTAGTCCAGTAAGGAGAAAAAACCATGTTACATACTTTTCAAGCAGATTTTTACCGTTTCTTTCGTTCCAAGGCTGTTTGGATTACCGAATTCATCTTTCTACTGACGACCTTGAGCGCAGTCTTTGGCAAATTAAATGCCGTCCAGCTTATACAAGCGGTGTCCAACGCTATCGGTAATAATACATTTATCATCATTATCCTCTCTATGGTCGTCATCGGGACAGATCTGAACAAGCAGCTTTACAAGAATACTTTAACCAGCGGCGTTTCCCGTACCAGTTTCTTCGTCTCTAAAGCCCTAGTCATGGTCTGCGTAACGTTCCTGCAGTTGGCTCTCTATTATAGCATCAACTTTATCCTAGCAGCCATTCTAAACGGTATCGGTGATTTATCCGCTACCTTCCTGCTTCAGTTTATTCTTCTATTCTTTGTGCAGTGTCTGACTGTCATTGCTTGGACAGCTATTATTTCCTTTATTCTTTATCTGAGTAAATCTATGATTGCTGCCCTGGGAGGTTACCTTTTCTGCGCATCCTTAACCGGAGCTCTTGCGCAACTTTATCCCAAGTCTCTGTGGCTACAGCATTTCACCATGAGCTTTGATTTTGAGACACTTCAAAGCAACGGTGTAACCTTGAGAATTGTTCTAATCGCCTTGTTTTTAGGAATCGTCTTCACCGCAGCAAGTCTTTATACTTTCCACAAAAAGGATTTATAGTAAAAAATGAGCTGGTTCTCGACTGGCTCATTTTAATCTTTCCAATTTTAAATTTCTTTAGAAATATTTTAGAATTTCTTGAGAAATATTTGAAATTTAGTTTGTATACTAAAAGTATAAACAAAGTAATTAAAGGAGAAACATCATGCAAAATGTTTTAGAAGTGAAAGGACTCACTAAAAAATACGGAGATCAATATGCTCTGAAAGATGTCAGTCTTTCCATCAAGAAAGGAGAGATCTACGGTCTCATCGGAAAAAACGGTGCTGGTAAGACCACTCTGATCAAAATCATCACGCAAGTCATCTATCCTAGCGGAGGGACCGTATCTGTCCTGGGCTCTCAGAACCAACAAGAATGGACCAGAGCCCTCAGCCATACTGGATCTGTCATCGAATCCCCTGTAGCTCATGCCCACATGTCGGCCTATGAAAATCTGCGCTACTACTGTACCGATCGGGGCATTCCAAATGCTGACAAAGTCATCAAAGAAACCCTGCAATATGTCGGCCTGACCGATACTGGAAAGAAGAAATTCCGTAATTTCTCTCTGGGGATGAAACAGCGGTTGGGCATTGCCATTGCCATTTTGGGGCGTCCCGACTTGCTCATTCTGGACGAGCCCATCAATGGTTTAGACCCCGTTGGGATTCAGGAATTTAGAGAAATGGTCAAGCGCCTCAATCAAGAACTGGGCATCACCATCATCATTTCCAGCCATATCCTGTCCGAGCTTTATCTAGTCGCAACTCGCTTTGGTTTTATCAATCAAGGGCATTTCATCAAGGAGCTGTCTAAGGAAGAATTTAACCGAGAAAGCGGCGACTATATCATCCTCAAAACGGATAATATCAAGCAAGCTGCTCATTTAGTGCAAGACAAGCTAGGCTACCAGCTCAGACTAACCAACAAGGAAGATGAGCTACATATTTCCGGCCAAGTACAAGAAATTCGCAAGATTGCCAAGGAATTAGTCCTAGCCGACATCCCAATCGGGGAAATCTACTACGCCCACAAAGACTTAGAAAAATACTTTACAGACTTAATCAACCAACAAGGAGGAAACACTCATGTTTAATAGTATCAAGGCGGATTACTACCGTCTCTTCCGCTCCGTAGGATTCTGGGGAGTGCAGGCTTTCTGCATCAATGGAATTCTCCTCGCCATTTTCACTTCCCAAGTCATCAGTTCCGACAACGGTATCTTTTTTGCCATAGATGTCGTCTCCTACAACATTGGCATGATCTTTATTGCCTGCAATGTCATGACTAGCTTGCTTCTCGGTGTTGATCTCAATTACAAACTTTATCACAATAACCTGACTACAGGCAAGACTCGGACCCAGTATTACTTCTCTAAATCACTGACTATCGGTAGCTTACTTCCTCTACAATTCATATTTCTCTACATTTTTGGTATTGTCATCGAATTTGTCCGAACCGGTGGTAATATGGGAACCCTGCCAGCTAATTTCTGGGGACAATTCGCAATACTCTTTGTCATGCAGGTCATCTGTACCTATGCTTGGTACTGCATTACCAGCTTTGTCCTCTACTTGACTCGAAACTATAGTGTCGTCTTTATCACCTATATCATGACCTACATCTTACTCGGCCTCCCTAGTCAAATGGTTGATGCCAATAATGAATTGTTCAAGGCTATCAAGATGGAGTTCGTCTACGGAGACGCTTCAATACCAGGTGTCATCACCAAAACAGCTATCTTTGCTCTCAGTCTGATCACGGTCTTTAGCTTAGCAGGACTGGCTACACTGAAAAAGAGAGATTTGTAAAATAAAAACTCAGCTAATCACTAAATTAGCTGAGTTTTTTTGAGCGGATTTTAATTGGATGATGAGCAGATTTCACCTTTTCTGGTCTAGCCCTCTTTATCGGCTTTCTTTCACTGCTTCCAATCTTGCTTTTTCAAGAACAGACTGATGCAGACTCCTAGGATAAGGTAGAAAGTGACAAAGGTAAGACTGGCTGCCAGACTGGTCGGATATGGAAAGATCTTGCCCAGAGGAAAAAGAACATTAGATAGAAATCCGAGAGGAACAAAGAGCAAGAATAAAATCAAGGCTAGCTTAACCTGAAAAGAAGGTCTTACCTCGGATAGATTGCGGCCCGTTCCCCACACCAGCAGCCCTACTCCCTGAACGATCAGCACCGGCGTTAGCAAGATACTGATCTTGAGAAAATCAGCTAGGATAATGGAGAGGATGATGCCCAGACCGATAAAGCCAAGAGAGAGCTGATAGCAAATATTGCTGGCTATTCTCCTGTGCTTGATTGACTGCTCTTCCTCTTTCTGTACTACAGGCTCAATTCCCTTGAGCAGATAGTCTGTGGTCACCTCAAAATAGTCACTCATGGAAATGATCTTATCCAAATCAGGCATACTCTGCTCGCTCTCCCACTTGGAAACGGCCTGTCTAGACACACCGAGTTTTTCAGCTAGCCCCTCCTGAGAAATGCCCCGCACTTTTCGCAGGTACTGGATTCTGTCTGATAGATTCATGGATTGTTTTACCTACTCTTTCTTATTTTTTATACTTTCTTTCATTGAAACTTATTATAGCACAAGGCGGAGAGACTGCAAAGTCTGATTGTCATCTCTTCATAAAATGCTAGACTTCTTCTTTAGATGGAAGAGCTTTTTCCTCCCTATCCGTCCGATACCAGAGATAGATACTATAAAGTGTCAGGAGAATCACACCTCCAAAGTAAAAGAAGGGATTAACTTGAGAAAAATCCAAATTGTTAGCTTGAGCTATTCCAACAAAAGTCGGGATGAGAGTGTTGGAGAGTGCATGAAAGATGTTACAAGCAAGGACAGACTGGGTCTTCTTATACAGAGCTGCAAGCCAAAAAGATAGAAGGATACTGAAAATGATAAAAACTGAGAACAGATCCTGGCTTCGATCATAAAAGCGATCGTAAAACCAGAGAGGAATATGCCAGATGGCCCAAATAATACCGGTCATCAAGGTAGAGACAAAGAAAGAAAACTTTTTCTCCAAGGCCGGCTGTAGGAAGCCGCGCCAGCCGAATTCTTCAATCCCGCCCGATAGGACAATACAATAGATAAAAAACCAAGGAAATCTTACTAAAGCGCCGTCTACCAGCTTGCCGCCAGAAGCTAGGGCATAGAAGGCGGTCAGACCGCCACCATAGATTAGCAAGTAGAGCCAGGTCTCTTTCTTGCCTGAAAAGAGATAGGAGCAAATGGCCTTGAAGCCTTTCTTTTTCAGTACGATCAGGCTAGCCAGCATAGGCCCAAACATAGCAATACCATTTAGAATAGCTTCAAGAGCAAGATAGGCTGTAGGTGGACTGTCTGGCCAAAGGTTTTTGAGGATAATGTCCAATAGCCAGAATCCCCATGTCCAGCCGAAGTTCCAAGCCAGGAACGGCAAAATTAGTTTGGGTTGTGGTTTGATAGTTGTTTCTGTATTCATGAGAATACCTCCTTATAATATAATTAAACTCAAGTTTTTGATCCAAATCTTCAAAGACAGCGACTCGTTCATTCCGAAATCAAAAACTCGGCTTCTGCTTTCAGATTAACAAAAAAGCCAGTTGCCTTTCTAGCGACTGGACTTGGAATAAAGAAAAAATCTAGTTGCTTTTTGAGTGATTGAACTTGGAATCATTGTCAACTGTCAGTTGCAAGTCAGTTATATCAAGGGTTTAGAGTAGTTGGCTGATTTTTCACTTTGACCGGTAAAATGACCTCGCTGATATGACTTGCTTTTCAAATCACAAAACAAAAAGACATTTTTATCATGCCTTTCTTCGACTTAATCTAAAAATAAACCTCAGCCAATTCGAAAATTAGCTGAGGTTTATGAGCGGATTTTGAGGCTAGCTAATAGAGCTAACTCTTTCTTTTTTTGCTTTTTTAAAAGTCATTTACAAAGTCACAACTAGTTCAAACCAGTCGTCCTCTGCTTTCATTGTCAAGTCCCCGCCCAGAATTTCGACTAACTGCTGGGTGATGTAGAGCCCCAACCCTGAAGACTCCTCGCTGCTGGATAGATTTTCTGAGTAAAAGCGATTGGTCAGCTTATCCAGATATTGGATAGGCTGCTGGACGATATTTTTGACGGTAAAGATACAATGCTCGCCCTCTTTTTTCAGAGAAATGCTGGCAGCCTTACGGCCGTGCTTGAGGACATTGCTTATCATATTTTGGACAATGCGCTCTAGAATTTCTGGGTCTGTCTCTAACTCTAGACCTTCAGCCAGCTCTACCTGCAGGTCAATCTGGGCTTTCTGGAAGGCGTCATAATAGGTAAAAAGCTGCTGGGTTACCAGCTGAGATATATCTGTCGGCTGGACATTGGCCCGAATGGCTCCCTCCATCAGCCGGCGGTACTCCATCAAGGCTTCCAGCCGTTTGGATACCATTCCCAGACTATCTGCAATTTTGATTAACTGCTGACTTTCCTGACTATCATCCTTCAGCAGCTGCTGGGTATAGCCGCTAGCAATGGTCAGAGGGGTACGGATATCATGGGCAATATTACTGATAGCCATATCCAGCGTCTTCTTTTCCTGCTGGACGACAAAGGTCGTCTTATCTAGCTCCCGAAAGAGCATCTCTGCTTCCTCTGTCAGCTCCAAAATACTAGGTGCATGGGCAGCAGGAGCCAGACGATTCTGGCTCCCTGTCTGCCGCTTTCGACGAATCTGCTGTGCCACATCCTTGACCGCCAGATGATAGCGTATGAAACCAATGGCCAGAAACAGACTGATAAGGGCAAATAAAATGACTAACACCAACATATCAGTCCTCCTTGAGCCGGACACCCAGTCCCCAAACAGTCTCTATGTATTCCTCTGTCGGGTCCAACTGAGCCAGTTTCTTACGTAGATTGCTGAGGTGGGTATTCAAGGTATTATCCCCAGACAGATAGCTCTCTTCCCAGACCTGCTCAAAGAGCTCTTCCTTGGTGTAGATCTTCTTGGGATGACGGAGCAAGAGCTGGAGGATATGATATTCTTTCTTGCTCAGACGGACGCTTTTCTCTCCACAGACCGCCTCAAAGGTAGCCTTGAGCAGACGAATATTTTTAAAGGACTGGCCTTCTTCTTCGCCAGTCAAAGCCTGCTGGCTGCGCAGCTGCACGGTGATACGGGCAAAAACCTCATCCAGATTGAAGGGTTTGACAATATAATCATTAGCACCATTCAGCAGGTACTGGCTAACCAGCGCTTTCTCACCAAGGGCTGTCAGCATAACCACTGGCACTGTAGCATTGCTGCTGCGAATTTCCCTCAACACTTCATCGCCATTCTTCCCCGGCAGCATGATGTCCAGAAGAACCAAATCAATCTCCTCCCGCTCAAACAGCGAAATGCCCTCCGTCCCCGAATAGGCAGAATAAACCGTGTGTTCCTTCTGAAAAAGATCTTTTAGAATTTCATGAATATCACTATTATCTTCGATGAGTAAAATATGAGCCATAAACACTCGCCTCCAGAAATTTCCTATCACTAGTGTAGCAAGGATAAGAGGCTAAGTCAATAAAAGATGGACTATTCGAAAAACTTTAGAAATATTTTAGAATTACTTGAAGGATATTTGAGAATCGAACTTTAAAATAGAAAGAAATAAGAAATGTATGTGCTATAAAAAGGAGGCTCAATATGTTTAAAATTTTTTGCAAAATCATTTTTAGAAGTATTACTTTCGCCCTTGAGGGATAAGGAAAAAAAGCTGAGACATTCATATCTCAGCCTTTTTTCTATTTCACAGATTCTCCGTTAGTCGCGATGACTTCCTTGTACCAGTCAAAGGATTTTTTCTTGGAACGTTTGAGTGTTCCCTTTCCTTCATTGTCCCGGTCCACGTAGATAAAGCCATAGCGCTTCTTCATCTCGCCAGTGCCGGCTGATACTAGGTCGATACAGCCCCAGGTCGTGTAGCCCCAAAGCACCACGCCGTCCTCATTGATGGCTTCACGCATGGCCTTGACATGGGCCGCCAAGTAGTCAATCCGGTAGTCATCAGCCACATAGCCATTTTCATCCGGAGTATCCACTGCACCCAGACCATTTTCCACAATAAACATGGGCTTTTGATAGCGATCCCAGATGGTATTTAGCGTAATGCGCAAGCCCAGCGGATCAATCTGCCAGCCCCACTCAGAAGCTTCCAAATAAGGGTTTTTGAGAGAAGCAAAGATATTGCCCTCGGTCAGCTCATTTACCTTAGGATCTCCCGAAGCTACCCGGCTAGAGTAGTATGAGAAGGAAATGAAGTCCACCGTATGCTCCTTGAGCAGCTGCAGGTCTTCTTCTGTCATCTCGACAGTGATACCCTCGCGCTCCCAAGCTTTCTTGGCATAGTTAGGATATTCTCCACGCGCCTGCACGTCGATGAAGAAATAGTTTTTCCTGTCTTCCTCCATACCAGCCCATATATCGCGTGGATGACAGGTATTAGGATAATTTTGACCCGCCGCTAACATACAGCCGACCTTATTTTCCGGATCAATCTCATGAGCCAGCTTGGTAGCAATAGCTGAGGCAACCAGCTCATGATGGGCCGCTTGGTACTTGACCTGCTCTTCATTTTCACCTTCTTCAAAGCAGAGCCCCGCCCCCATAAATGGTGCATGGAGGATCATATTAATTTCATTGAAGGTCAGCCAGTACTTGACCAAGCCCTTGTAGCGGGTAAAGAGAGTACGGCAGAGACGCTCATAAAATTCCAGCATCTTACGGCTCCGCCAACCACCATACTGCTCAATCAAGTGCATGGGACAGTCAAAGTGAGTAATGGTCACCAAGGGCTCAATGCCGTACTTATGGCATTCCTTAAAGAGGTCTTCGTAAAATTTCAAGCCAGCTTCATTGGGCTCCATCTCATCCCCCTTAGGAAAAATCCGGCTCCAAGCAATGGACAGCCGATAGGTCTTAAAACCCATCTCACCAAAGAGGGCAATGTCCTCCTTGAAGCGATGGTACATATCAATGGCTTCCTTGGCTGGGTAGAAATAGCCATCCTCAAAGTCAAACATCTTTTTCTTACCTGTTATGATAGCCAGACGCTCCTCACCAATCGGCACCACATCTACATTGGCCAGCCCGCGACCATCCGCATCATAAGCACCCTCGCACTGGTTGGCAGCTGTCGCTCCGCCCCACAAGAAACCATCCGGAAAAGTCAGTTTTTCGGTCATCTTTTTGCCTCCTTATCAATTAAACGTTTTTCTTATATTATAATAAACAATCAGCAAATAAACTTCTAGCATCCTATGGAAAATTGATACTATTCCAAGTTCTATGGTGTCTGTGAGGTTCGGCATTTCCGATACTCTTCAGCTCATGTGGAGGCACCTCAAAGGAGGTCAAGACGGCAGGACGTCCAGTTGCTGGCCAATGAGGAGAGAGGTGGCATTAGGAGGGGGATCAACTAATCTGTATTTTATTTGTAATAGCATAGATATCATTGTCATCTATCAGGAACTGGCTATCATCATGAGGATCCACATAGACTGGGATAGGTCTAGGATTCTGGCTGTAAGAGATAAAATGATGTTCTCTTAAGGGAAGGCAAATGCTGGTTTGATAGGGCACTTGGTTAATATCAAATTCAAGCCAAATCTCATGCAACGGATTATACTCTCTAAACTGTTCAGCGGGGATAACATCGATAATATAGCCGTCATAGACAGGCCCTAGTCTTCTGGCTTGAGCGAGGCTAGCCTTCTTTATCCAAGCAGCAATCATTAGAGAGAGAATCTTGCCGACTAGCAATAGACTAAAGCCAGGCAAGAAGACTATATAAAAGAAATGACGGTTTTCACTAGAAGCACTCTGATAGGGATACTCAGGATTATAGGCAATAGGGATTTGACTTTGAATTTTGGGTTTTGTAAATCTACCGAGAACAGAATAGCCTTCATAAGCCACGCCGTCTACTTGATATTGGTAGATGCTATTATAAAGACTTAGTCCTCTTCCTCCTCTACTTCCTCCGGTTTCATACACATCATAGTCAATGACTTGAGCGGATGTAGTTTTCCAACCATAAAATACGGCTTTGAATTGCCCTGATGCAGTGATACAGATATAAGTGAGGGCTATCATAATCAGGCTTAGGTAGACTAAAGATACAATGGGATTCTCTTTACGAACTGTTCCCTCAACAATACTGATCCTTTTTGCAGCCTTAGGTTGCGACTTTGGCTCCTGTAGAGGATTAAAGGCCTGATAGAGGGAGCCGGCAGCAAATGCCATAAATAATAAGAATCCCAGCAATGGCATGAGTACAAGGACAGGGATGGGGATGTCATTCTTATATTGGCTCTGCTCAGGCGACTTGGGATTATAGAGAATGCTAATGGTTTGCCCAGACTTAGGCACTTCATATTGATAGATGTCTGAAATCCCCTGGTAGGTTTGGCCATCAACAATGTAGTGATAAATAGGGTAGTAAGCGGGCGTAGAGCGATTTTCCGGACTGGTCGTAAAATCGCTCACCTCAGCCGTTATGGTCTTCCACCCCTGAAATCGACTCTTATACCAATTAGTGGACGAGACATCTTTCAGCATCATGAACAGAAACGACAGCCCCACGAAACAGCTGAATAAAGCAAAGAGTAGTTTGTATAATTTGTTTGAAATAGTATTGTCTTTTGTCATATTATCCTATTATACCATAGGTCAGGGATTTTTAGCCTTTTTATACTCATCCAAAATCAAAGCGCAATTTTTTATAACCACCTTGGTTTAATCGAGCTCACAACTGAAATAACAAATTCCCAATCTGGCATTTCTCTTCAGACCAGTGATAGATTTTCCTTATCAGTGCGATAAAAAATACATATTACTAAAGGTCTGTTATCTATGCTAAACTAGGAACATCAAGTGTTTAAGGAGTGAGAGCCGTGAACTGGGACGTCGTCAGTGATTACTATCCCCTCTATCAAGAGGCCTTTCTTTTAACCATGTTCATAGCCTTTTGGGGAATTTTGGGATCAATTGCTGTCGGATTCTTAGTCAGTCTGATTCGCTTTTACAAGATTCCAGTTTTGAAGCCGCTAGCAACCGCCTATATCGAGTTTTCCCGCAATACGCCACTGTTGCTGCAGCTTTTCTTTCTCTACTTTGGCTTGCCTCGTGTTGGACTCGTTCTATCCTCTGAGGCTTGTACGACGATTGGGCTAATCTTTCTGGGTGGTTCCTATATGGCTGAGTCTTTCCGAAGCGGCCTAGAAGCAGTCAGCCAAACGCAGAGGGAAGTCGGACTCTCTATCGGCCTACGACCAGTACAAGTCTTCTACTATGTCATCCTGCCTCAGGCTGCAGCTATTGCCCTGCCTTCCTTTAGTGCCAATGTCATCTTTTTAATCAAGGAAACCTCAGTATTTTCAGCTGTTGCCTTGGCAGACCTAATGTTTGTAGCTAAGGACTTGATTGGCCTTTACTACGAGACAGATACAGCTCTGCTCATGTTGGTCATTGCTTATCTGATTATTTTGCTGCCAATTTCACTTGGCTTTAGCTGGATAGAAAGGAGGCTGCGGCGTGCAGGATTCGGGCATTCAAGTTCTCTTTCAGGGGAATAATTTCTTACGTATCTTACAGGGGCTGGGCGTTACCATTGGTATTTCTATCCTCTCGGTCATCATCTCCCTTATCTTGGGAACTATTTTTGGCATCATCATGACCTCACACTCAAAAGTCGTGCGCTTTCTGTCCAGAGCCAATCTAGAGTTTATCCGCGTCATGCCTCAACTGGTTCTGCTCTTTCTGGTTTACTTTGGCCTAGCCAGAAACTTCAACATCAATATCTCTGGTGAGCTTTCAGCCATCATCGTCTTCTCTCTTTGGGGAACAGCGGAAATGGGAGACTTGGTACGAGGTGCCATTACTTCCCTGCCCAAGCATCAGTTTGAGAGCGGTCAGGCATTGGGACTGTCGCAGCGCCAGCTATATGTCTATATTATCATCCCGCAGGTACTGCGACGGCTTTTGCCGCAGGCGATTAATCTAATCACGCGGATGATTAAGACAACCTCACTCATCGTCCTTATCGGAGTCATTGAGGTTGTCAAGGTCGGCCAGCAGATCATTGACAGCAATCGTCTGTCTATCCCTTCTGCTGCTTTTTGGATTTATGGCTGCATTCTGCTGCTTTACTTCGCAGTCTGCTTTCCTATTTCTAAGCTGTCCTCTTATTTGGAAACAATCTGGAAGGAGTAACGGACACCATGTCGGAAATCATTTTAGAATTACAGGACATTCGCAAGTCTTTCGGTAGCAATGCCATCCTTAAAGGCCTGTCCCTCTCTGTCCAAAAAGGAGAGGTCGTGGTCATCCTAGGATCATCTGGCTGCGGCAAGTCGACCCTGCTTCGCTGTATCAACGGCCTTGAAAGCATCCAGTCTGGCGATATTTTGCTAGACGGCCAATCCATCCTCAGTCAGAAAAAGGACTTCCATCTCGTTCGTCAGAAGATCGGCATGGTCTTTCAAAGCTATGAGCTCTTCCCCCATCTGGATGTCCTGCAAAATCTGATTCTTGGTCCCATAAAGGCTCAAGGGCGCAAGAAGGATGAGGTCATCAAGGAAGCTGAAAGCCTGCTGGAACGAGTCGGCCTGGCGGATAAAAAGCACAGTTTTGCTCGCCAACTGTCTGGCGGCCAAAAGCAGCGGGTGGCAATCGTCCGTTCGCTCCTCATGCACCCAGAAATCATCCTTTTTGATGAGGTGACTGCTTCGCTGGATCCCGAGATGGTCCGCGAAGTGCTAGAACTCATTAATGACCTGGCTGAGGAAGGCCGGACCATGCTGATTGTGACCCACGAAATGCAGTTCGCCCGCGCCATTGCCGATCGGATCATCTTCATGGACCAAGGTGGTATCCTCGAGGAAAATACCGCCCAGCAGTTCTTCAGCCAACCCAAAACCCAGCGAGCCCAGGAATTTCTCAATGTCTTTGACTTCAGCCATCTAGGCTGACAGTTATGCCTACCCCACCACTGATGTGGCTGCTCTTTGGTATCTCTGTGTTTTCTTCACATTCTCATATCTTATAAAGGAGTCTCTTATGAAATTATCTAAAACAATCTTTGCTTTAACAACCCTTACTCTGGCTTTCTTCCTTGTCGCTTGCGGCAGTTCCAGCAAGAAAGATGCTGGTAACAAAGACGCAGCTTCCAGCAAAACGGTCAAGGCCCGCAGCCTTGAGGAAATTAAAAAGAGCGGTAAGCTTCGTATCGCGGTTTTCAGTGACAAGAAACCGTTCGGCTATGTAGATAACAACGGCAAATATCAAGGCTATGACATTTATCTGGGCGACCAACTAGCCAAAGATTTAGGGGTTAAGCCAGAGTATGTGCCTGTAGATGCTGCCAATAGGGCTGAATACTTAATCTCCAACAAGGTCGATATTACCCTAGCCAACTTCACTGTCACAGACGAGCGGAAAAAACAAGTTGACTTCGCCCTGCCCTATATGAAAGTATCTCTCGGAGTCGTATCACCAAAAGGCTCAGTTATCACCAAGCCTGAGCAGTTGGAAGGTAAGACCCTAATCATCACCAAGGGAACCACGGCTGAAACCTACTTTGAAAAGAACTACCCGAATATCAAGCTGCAAAAGTATGATCAATACAGCGATGCTTACCAAGCCCTGCTGGACGGCCGCGGCGATGCCTTTTCTACAGACAATACTGAAGTCCTTGCCTGGGCGCTGGAAAACAAAGGCTTTGAAGTCGGCATCACTTCGCTAGGTGATCCAGACACCATTGCCCCAGCTGTGCAGAAAGGCAATACCGAGCTGCTCAACTACATCAACGACGAAATCAAGAAACTTGGCAAAGAAAACTTCTTCCACAAGGCCTATGAAGAAACTCTCCACCCAACATACGGCGAAGCTGCTAAGGCTGACGACCTAGTTGTTGAAGGCGGGGAAGTTAAATAAACCTGCTGATATAGAGCAAGAAGTTAGAAAAAACTCAATTTCTAGCCGAAATATAATAATAGTTCACATAAAAACGCATAAAATCAACACTTTTGTAATCAGTTGATTTTATGCGTTTTTTCTATGTTAAACAGACCTATTTCATTCGATAAAAATCAATCACTAGACCAGCAGGGCCTTTAACTAGCAGGGACTCCGTTCCCCAATCAGTTACAGCTGGGCCGTGTAAAATCTCGGCACCAAGCTCTTTCAATCGTTGGTAATTCTGGTCTACATCCTCAACCTCGATGTGAAGAATGATTCCTGACTGAAAATTTTCCAAAGGAATCAAATGATTTTGGGACAACATGAGGCAATGACTGCCAATCGTGAACTGAGCAAAACTGTCGTCAACATAGTCTGCCTTTTTATCAAAAATACGCTCCAAGTCAGCACAGACTTGAGGAACATCTGAAACGATGATATCTAATTGATTTAAATTCATTTACTATCCTCCATAAAAAGACCGGATTGCTCCGATCTTTTCAAGTTCCGCTCTAAGAAAATCAAGTTATAAACAAGACATCGAACCGCAGGCAGTACTGCTGTACGGCAAGGTTAAGATGACACAGTTTACATTTGATTTTCGGCGAGAGGAATTATTTGATTGCGCGTGATTGCAACCCTTCTTCTTCCAAGAAGAGGCGGAATGGTACGAGTTCTTCTGCTTCGTATTTTTCCTTGAAGGCTTTGATAGCTTCTTCTGAGTGAAGTTTTGGATCGAGTTCAAGTACTTCTACTGGAAGCGGACGGTGTTGCGTGATGCGGGCATCGATGACAACTGTCTTGCCTTCTTTGTTCAATTTAACAGCTTCTGCAACGACTGCGTCGATGTCTTCGATTCGCTCAACTGTAAATCCAACTGCACCTTGTGCTTCAGCGATTTTCGCGTAGTCAGCGTTTGTGAAGTCTACACCAAACAAGTGTTTGTTTGTGTCTTCGTATTTGTCCTTGATGAAGGCATATTTACCATTTGAGAAGACAACGTTGATAACTGGAAGGTCGTATTGAACGTTTGTGATAACGTCTGGGTAGCACATGTTGAATGCACCGTCACCC
>JABZYU010000030.1:0-20990 GCA_015264985.1 Streptococcus sanguinis
ATCTACCAGAGGCAGATTTTCTGGATAGAGCATCTCATCAGCTGTGGTCATGCCTGTCTCGGAAATAACCCGATAGTGCAGATTGCGGACTGCCTTGATACCGTTAATCAGACTAGGAGCGGCTGTCGCATTAGGCTGATGAATAAGCCCTTTGTAGCCATCTCCGTTCGTCCGAGGCTTAGCAGTATAAACCCGCATGACCATGAAAATGCGGTCTTTTACTTCTTCTTGGAGAGCAGATAGACGCTTGGCATACTCTAGCACCGCTTCTTCGTTATCTGAAGAGCAGGGACCGATAACCAAGAGAATGCGGTCATCTTGACCACGCAGAATGGCTTCCAACTCTCGGTCACGCTTTTCCTTGCGAGCTAACATGTCGCCTTCTAGCTTAGCAAGTTGGCGAACTTCTGCCACATCAATGGGTTGACTAGTTGCTTTAAAGGTCATCTATTCTCCTTCTTTTATGTTTACTTTTTGCGGCCGTGGCAGTTCTTGAACTTCTTGCCAGAACCACATGGACAAGGGTCATTTCTCTTTACGTTAGATAGGTCTACATTCTCAGGCATATTTGGCGCCTTGGCAGAGATATTGCGGGTAGCTGTGGTATTGATAGCCCGCTCTGTCCGAGGGCGCTCTTGCTCATGAATCTGCGCTTTCATCATCAGACGAGTTACATCGAATTCAATGGAGCCAATCATGTCGTTGAACATACGGAAGCTTTCTGCTTGATATTCGACAACTGGGTTATTTTGTGCATAACCGCGCAGTCCAACAGCATTGCGCAGCTGGTCAAGGGCGTCGATATGATCAGTCCACTTGCTGTCCACCACGCGCAGAATCAAGACCTTCTGGAATTCACGTACAGCTTCTTCATCTCGCAGTTTAGCAATCTGACTGTCGTAGACTTCCAATGCACGTTCAAACAGATAATCTTTGATTTCTTGGTCAGACTTGCCTTCCAAATCGCTGTCTGAAATAGAATCTTCTGAAACCAAGTTATACTTAGCAAAGTTTAAAATCGCTTCAATCTTATCATCCTGATCAGAGTGGCTGCTTCCATCAACGATGCGGTTGATCGTCCGTTTAATCATAGCATGGATTTCAGGACTGAGGTCACGGTCAGCAGTAATGACATCGTGGCGCTCAGCATAGATAATTTCCCGTTGCTCACGCATCACATCATCATATTGCAGGACTTGTTTCCGCGTATCGTAGTTATTTCCTTCGACACGCTTCTGAGCTGCCTCTACCTGACGGGTCAGCATGCCAGACTTGATAACAGAATCTTCGTCACTAAGATTCATTCGATCCAAGAGGGCTTTAATGCGCTCTGAGCCAAAGCGACGCATCAGCTCATCTTCCAGTGACAGGTAGAATTGTGACTCACCTGGATCACCCTGACGGCCTGAACGTCCGCGCAGCTGATTGTCAATCCGGCGACTTTCATGGCGCTCTGTACCAATAACGCAGAGTCCCCCCAGTTCGCGGACACCTTCACCCAACTTGATATCAGTTCCCCGTCCGGCCATATTGGTCGCAATAGTAACCGCACCGCGTTGGCCGGCGTTCATGATAATTTGTGCTTCTTTATAGTGGTTTTTCGCATTAAGAACTTCGTGAGGAACCCCAGCTTCTACCAATTTCTTAGAAATATAATCACTAGTCTCAACCGCAACAGTACCAACCAGAACTGGCTGCCCTTTTTCATGACGTTCTTTAACATCCTGCACAACTGCCTTAAACTTAGACTCAATACTTGGGTAGAGCAGGTCAGAATGGTCAATACGCGCTACCGGACGGTTGGTTGGAATCGGAATAACACGAATGTTATATGTTTCGCGGAACTCTTCTTCCTCCGTCTTAGCTGTACCTGTCATACCGGACAGCTTCTTATACATACGGAAGAGGTTCTGATAAGTAATGGAAGCAGAAGTCTTTGTTTCTTCCTGAATCGGCACACCTTCTTTAGCTTCAATCGCTTGGTGGAGACCGTCAGAGTAACGACGTCCTTCCATTGTCCGACCGGTAAACTGATCGACAATCAGAATTTCCTGATCTTCACTGACCACATAGTCAATGTCAAGGAGCATGATGTAGTTAGCTCGCAGGGCATTGTCGATAAAGTGAGTCAGGGCAACATTTTCAATATCATAGAGATTGTCCAGCTTGAAGTAACTTTCTGCCTTGTCAATACCTGAGTCAGACAAACCAATCGTCTTAGACTGAACATCGATGATGTAGTCGTCCTTATCCAGAGATTTGACATAGTGATCAGCCATATGATAAAGCTGGTTGGTATCTGAAGAAACCGGTCCTGATACAATCAACGGTGTCCGCGCTTCGTCAATCAGGATTGAGTCCACCTCATCGACCAAGGCATAATTGAGTGGGCGCTGCACCATGTTTTCAGCACGAACTACCATGTTATCACGCAGGTAGTCAAAGCCGATCTCAGCATTGGTTGAATAGGTAATGTCGCAAGCATATGCTTCTTTCTTCTCAGATGGAGACTTAGCTGCCAGATTAATACCGACAGAAAGCCCCAGCCAAGAGTAAAGTTCACCCATTTCGGTCGCGTCACGTTCAGTCAGGTATTCATTGACTGTTACAACGTGCACACCTTTTCCTGCAAGGGCATTTAGGTAAACTGGCATTGTCGCTGTCAAGGTTTTTCCTTCACCGGTACGCATCTCTGGAACGTCACCATGATGGAGAACAATCCCTCCCATAACCTGAACCTTATAAGGGAAAAGACCCAACACTCGCTTAGCTCCTTCACGGACAACCGCAAAAGCTTCAAATAAGAGCTGATCTAAAGTTTCACCATCAGCATAGCGTTTCTTGAATTCTTCTGTTTTTGCCTGAAGTTCTTCATCAGACAAGGCCGCCATTTCGTCTTCATAAGCCAAGACTTTGTCAGCCATTTTTTCTAATTTTCTTAATTCACCTTTATCATTTTCAATGATAGTCTTTAAAATATTCGCCATTTTTTTCCTTACTATATAATAATCTTTCTGATTTTTAGAATGTTCTTTTCATTATAGCATGTTTTCCTATATCTTTCAAGAATGAAAAAAGCAAAAAAGCTTCATTAGACTGTACTTACAGAACTGGGAGATGGCAAGATATCTAAGCTAAAAAAGAAAAGGCAGAGGTCTTGCTCTGTCTTTTCGAGTCCAAACAATACAAGCGTAAACTAGTCTACTTTTTTCTTCTTAATAAAGAAAGCTGTTCCTGATAAGATAGCAATGCCGCCCAAAGATGCTAGACCAAACTGAGCTTTCTCGCCAGTATCAGGCAGACTTGACAAGCTTGAAGTTTTGGTAGATTTTTCTGATGCTATCTTAGATACATTTTGAGAAGCTGTATTGCCTGAAGTTTTACTCTTTTTGGCAGATAGAGTTTGAGGCTTGGATTTTACAGAAGACTGCATTCCCATGCTAGCTGTCTCAGCTTGCGGTGATTGGTCAGATTGATAGGACTGGCTCGTTTGAGTTGCAGCTGCTTCTATTTTTAAGTCTGGAAGCGAACTTGTGCCAGATAAGACTTGACTTTGGAGTTCCGGATCCTCATTTGATGAATCTGAATCCAACTGACTAATGGTATCAGCTAAAGATGTATCAACTGCAGCAGCTTGTACTGCAGATTGAACTCCGTCAGCAGTATTGGTTGGAGAAAAGCCTGTTATTCCTGTAGGTGGTGCTGGTGGCGTTCCAGTACCATCCCAGTTTGGAGAAGTTGGCTGGCTACCATTGGTATAGTTCGTTCCTGGATCAAACTGTCCCATAGCACTTGGATCTCCCATAGGTCCACCCATTCCAAATCCGTTATTACTGCCTTCTTCGGTAGCAGTTGCTGTAGCTGAGTTACCACTAGAAGTTGTAATTGTATAGCCTTCACCCTCGACCAAAGCTTCTGTGCTGAAGACAACATTGCCAAAGGAAGATGCTGCAACAGTCTGGGCAACAACATTGCCACTGCTGTCTGTCACCGTGATTGTATCTCCAGCATTACCACTGACATTGGCTATGATATAGGACTGACTGGATCCTGTAGTGAAAGCTTGAGCCATTCCTTGATTCCCTATTGCCCAAACCGTTCCACCAGAAATAATCCCTGTCCCATCATAATCGATAGCAGCATTGTCAGCACTGGTCTGGGTCACATAGAGACTGCCGCTCTTGACGGTGACATTGCCATTACTGTCTATACCGTCACCACCTGCTACGACGGTAACATTAGCTCCGTCAATATTGATAGCCACCGAGTTCTCCAAATCAGCTATTGTATTGGTCAGACTGCTTGTATCAGCATTGGTCTTACTTGTCCATTCTGTCGCATTAAGACCATCGTCTCCGGCATTAACCGTAACGGAACCGCCTGTCAGATTGATATAGCGACCCTCAATCCCTTCGTCTCCTGCCGTGACATTAACCGTTGAAGAGCCGCTGACTGCTACCTCATCCGTCGCAGTTACTCCTTTGTCCGAAGCAGTAATAGTTACTGTAGAATCGTTGATGGTCACGTCTCCGCTATTGACATCCGTTTCATCGTCAGCTTGAATGCCGTCATCAGCTGCTGTAATGGTTAGATTGGCTTTGTTTAAGACTACACTTTTGGTCACATGAAGCCCATCCTTGGCATCCGAAGTTAAATTCAGTGTGGCATTGTCAACTGTCAAACTATCAGCAGAAATAGCATTCTGCTCACTACTAGTAAGGGTTAGACTGCTTCCTGTAGAACTGCTAATGCTTAGGGCACCAGCCGTCTCTACTGCATTGTCAGTAGTAGAGCTGACCGAGCTGTCAGATACCACGTTTATAGTGAGGTCTGCACTAGATTCTGATCTAATGCTCGAATCCGTCAGGGTTAGGCTATCTAGATTGAGCGTTACTGGATCTGTAACGCTGGCCGCTACTGTAATCGTATAGTTAACACCATTTCCTGTCAGAGTATAGGTCCCCGCAGAAGTAATGGTCACAGTCGTACCATCTATGATAACACCGCTGGCAGTGCTGCTGACTGAACTCCCATCAAAGGAAATAGTTCCAGCACTAGCAGACGTATTAGCGGAGGTGGTAGTCTCTTGATTTTCACTTGTACTAGCAGTCGTATCTGTAGAAACTGCTGATGTCTCTGTAGCTGTAGTTTCTGAGTCAGCTGAACTATTGTCATTCGCATCCTTGCTGACTGAATTATCTGAACTGCTAGTAACCACATCAGCACTAGTATTCTCTACTGCTGTCCCCGTATCAGTTACTGTAGAGTCAGAATTTGCTGCAGTTGTATCAGAAGTGGTCGTCACTGCAGCATCTGCGTTAGTATTTTCATCCGCTGAAACGGTCTGTCCTCCGACTAGGACGGCTGCCCCCACAGCGAGAGTTGCTAGTAAGACTGATCCGGCACTCTTCCACTTAGAAGATTTTTTGATGCCGTAGTGTTCTTGTTTATCATTATGAGAGAAAAATAGTTGTTTCATAGTTATCTATTCCTTTCCTGAGCATGTCCTTATTAAACCCTAGTTTTCCTTTACAAAACTTAAAAATAACTTGTAAAAAACTTAAAGAGCAGAGGTTAAATTCAGGCAATTAAAGAGACAAGTCTAGACTATCATCGATTTGCTGACTGACATGCTGAAAAAGAAATTTGATGGGCTCTCTGGCAAGTAATGTCTTTATTTTCACAAAAAAGTCCGAGACGATAGAGTCTCAGACTGAGTTTGGTCTGGCAAAAAGTTTTGATACTTTAATTTTTATCCTACTGCACTTATCCAGAGCAGTCATTTTTGACCTTTATCTAAGCTACTTAAAATCCAGCAAGCGCATGGTGTCTTGAGCAATCATCAATTCTTCATTGGTTGGAAGAATGAGAATTTTAGACTTAGACTGAGAATTTTGAATAAAGAGCTGACCTTGCTCGTTAGCTGCCTGATTCAAAGAAAGTCCTAAGCAATTGAGCTTTTGAACGACCAAGCTACGGATCAAGGCTGAATTCTCCCCGATTCCAGCGGTAAAGACTAAGGCATCCAGACCATCTAAATCTGTGATGTAGCTTGCAATAGTCTGAGCGATACGGTTGACAAACATATTAACTGCTAGACTAGCTTTTTCATCGCCTCTGTCACAAGCCTCCAAAACATCTCTTAAATCATTGCTAAGCTGGGAGATCGCTAGCAGACCGGATTCTTTATTGAGGACATCACTTAATTGCTGAGCTGATAATTTTTCCTGTTCTAGCAGGAAAGGGAGAATCATAGGGTCAATATCACCTGAGCGGGAGCCCATCATCAGGCCAGCCAAGGGGGTGAATCCCATTGAAGTATTTACAGACTGACCATTTTTAATGGCGCAGATACTAGCACCATTGCCCAAATGGCAATTGATAATCTTCAAACGCTCCGCAGTTTCTCCTTGCCCTTCCCAAATTTCCTTTACCTTTTGAGCAATATACTTGTGACTCGTTCCATGGAAACCATACTTTCTCAGACCGTATTTATGATAGTAATCCCAGGAAAGAGGATAGAGATAATAGGCTTCTGAAAGGCTTTGATGGAAGGCTGTATCAAACACAGCCACTTGTCCTGTCTCCGGCAGCGCCTTTTGGAAAGCTCGAATCCCTACCAAGTTGACAGGGTTATGGCTAGGAGCCAAGAAGGACAGCTTCTCAATGATGGATAGCACTTGCTCGTCTATCAAAGCAGAATCATCAAAGGATTCTCCGCCATGGGCTACGCGATGACCGACTCCATCTATCTCGTCCAGAGAAGCAATCAGCTTCCGCTCCAAAAGAAAGTTCAGCAGGTAATCCACGGCAAATTGATGCGAAGGAATAGCCAGCAGTTCCTTTTCTTTTTGACCTTCAAATTCAATCTTAAAAATGCCTTCCTTTAAGCCAATCTTTTCAAAAATTCCTTTCACCAAAAGGCTTTCATCAGGCATACTGAGCAGTTGAAATTTTAATGACGAACTGCCCGCATTAATCGCAAAAATTTTTTTAGACATATTTTTCTCCTGAGCAATGAAAACAGTGATTTTTTCAAATAACGTTTTTTGAAAACTGAAACTTTCCATTGCTGCTTGTTAGATAAATAAGCTAGCTTCAAATGGTTGGCTAGCTTATTTACTATTTTATATATTACATAGCATTGACTGCTAAGACAGCCAAGACAGCGCCGATAGTCGGTCCTACAATTGGCACCCAAGCATAAGCCCAGTTTGCATCCCCTTTATTCGGAACTGGCAGGAGGGCATAAGCAAGGCGCGGACCGAAGTCCCGGGCTGGGTTGAGGGCAAAACCTGTCGTCGAACCCAAAGACAAGCCGACCGCCATAATGAGGAAGCCAACTAAGAGTGGAGTGAGTCCAGGCGTGATTTCGCCGTGCGTTATCATCAAAAGGGCAAAGATGAAGAAGAAAGTCGCAACGATTTCGCTGAGCAGATTAAATGCTGGATTCTGGATGGCTGGTCCAGTAGCAAATACACCAACTGAATTGCCTTCTTCTGCCTTGGTTTCTTTGAAATGGGGATAATAGAAGAGCACCACAATAGCCGCTCCGACAAAGGCCCCTAGAATCTGAGCGATAATATAGCCCACCACTTGCTCCCATGGGAAGATGCCCCCCACCGCAAAAGCAATGGTGACAGCTGGGTTAAGGTGACCGCCAGTATTATAAAATCCTGCCGTATAGACACCCAAGGTCACTGCCAGGCCCCAACCAAATACAACGGTAAACCAATTGGGAGAGAAACCTTTTGCGATACTCTTATTAAGACTGATAGACGCTCCGATTCCATTCCCAAAAACCATCAGAACCATGGTGCCTAAAAATTCACCTAGATATTTTTCCATACTCCATACTCCTTCATTTCGAAATATTTTATACTCTCTCCTCTATATTGCTTCTACAGCGCAATAGAGAGTCTAAGAAAGTATAAGAGAAATATGCTCGTAAAATAGGAGAAAATCCCTAGCTCCAAAGCATGGATTGCAAGTGGTATTCTCTCCTCTGATATTATTTAATTAGCTAGCTTGCTGCTCTGCAGTCCTACAGCATACTCAGCAATGGACTGGTCTTCTTCAGAACTTCCTCCGCTGACGCCGATACCGCCAATCATCTCTGACTGGCAATAAATAGGAATGCCACCTGCTAAACTAACGACCTTATTGTCAGTCATCGTTTCCAGCTGGTAGAGCCACTGGCCAGGCTGAGTTAAAGGCGCTAGATCCTTGGACTGCATCCTCATGCCAACAGCTGTGTAAGCTTTCTTATAAGCCATATCGTTACTCACTAACAAGGCATTTTCCATACGATAGGTCATCACGACTTGTGCTGCTGGATCAACCACCGTTATCACGACAGCTAGTCCTAGCTCTTCAGCCTTGCGTCTGGCCCTTGTTACCAATTCCCAGGCATCTTGATAGATATTTGTGAAAAGAACAGGCTCTTTATCCAGTAAGGTTTGGCATCTGGTAAGGACTTTTTGGATGATGCTGTCCTGCAATTCTGAGTTTCCTTCCCAGCTTGATAATTCTGGACTATCAAGCTCGTCTCTCTCTCTATCTCTAGCCATCCATTTCACCTCTTTTCAGTAGTTGATACGGACATCTTTTTGAATTGATCGGAACAAGTCAAAAAGATGCTTCTAACAGGTCAGATTTTTTAAACGGGACTCCCTTGACCAAACGCGCTGCATTTGAGCCAAATAGGCGCAAGACGTGGTCCGGTATAGCGGAATAATCTTTGATACGATAGATAAATTTTTCAAGCGGCAAGTTACGATAATGGAGGACTGCGTCTCGCCTGTCACAGGCAATCCCTACTAAAAGCTGGGATTGAGTTGCAGCCACATGCGCTAGTGACACAGGATCGCTAAGTTCATCTGGACTGACTAGGCTAAAAGGGATACCTTCCTCTTCGATACCGTAGCCGATTTGTGCCACCTTATCCGCAGGAGCATTGTCCGTAGCTATCAGCCTAATGGTGGGCTTTCTAGTATAAGCTAATTCCATAGTCGGCCCCCCATTTCTCTCTGACATAGGTCAAAATCAGTCCAGTCGCTACTGCATTTCGAGGTCCCATCAAGCCACGCACATTGCCTCGACCAGCTACAATGGCATGCTGAGAGAGGGCTTCGGTCACTAGCTGAGGTATTTCAAAGTCCAAAGCTGAGCCACCTACGATGACAACGAAAGGAATGTCTCGAATATTCTGAGTAGGGCTGACACGCTTGAGAGCCCGAACCGCATTGATAACAAAGACTCTTTCCTTGGCAGACTGCCGAACGAGTTTGATTTTCTCGATAGAATAGTCTCCGTCATCAATAGGAACAAATTCATCATTTTCCTTGACGATGACAACTCTGGCAAACAAATCTCCAGACAGCGGCTTGTCAAAAAACTGAACAGTGCCGTCTTCATGCCGGATATGAAAAAGACTTTCTACCTTAGCCAGAGGATATCGTTTGATGTCCTCTGCCAGATGATGATTTTCCAGTCCTAACTCCGAATTGATCAGCATGGTTACCATATCACCGGCACCGGCTAGATGGACAGCCAAGATTTGACCCCTGCTATCAATAATGGAAGCATCTGTCGAGCCTGCTCCCAAGTCCAAAATAGCTAAGGGGCGATCGGTCCCTGGTGTAGTCAGGGCTCCGAGGATAGCTGCTTCAGCTTCTGCTCCGCCGATTTCTACGGTAATACCCAGCTCTCGTTCGACTTCTTGGGCAATGATGGACATTTGCAGCTTGTCGGAATTTACCATAGAAGCAATGCCGACAGCCTGCTCCATAGAAAATTCTCCAGCCACACCACCGCGCACAGAAATCGGAGCAAAAGTATTGACGGCCAGTAAGTCACGGATATAAATGTCGGAAGGCTCTTTCTCGGTCAGGTCAGCCATAGTTTGGCGCACCTTCTCCAGCATGCCACCAACATTGGTTCCCGCTTCTCCGACAACATTGCTAATCTCGCCAGCATAGACAATTTTCTCCATAATCTCATCGGCGCCCTTAGAAATATCAACCTTTAAGGTATGCTCCTTGCCGATAATTTGGATACTCCCCGCTGGAATCGTCCGAGCCTGAACGTCACCTGCCGGTGTCTTAATCACGACAGCTGAGCGGTTGCCAATGAGGGCGCGGGCAATGGGAACGATACTTTTCGTCTCTTCTGCACTCAAGCCGAAGACCGTCGCAATGCCATAGGGATTGGATAATTGAGAAATTACCTTCCCTTGTTCTACCACTTCAACAGCAGCTTGCATGCCCAAAGGAACCTTGTCGATAAAGAGAATCTCATCCACGATTGGAATCTTCTGGCTAATGCGGTTATTGACCAGAACCCCATCATCCGCCTGCAGAATGGCAGCGGTAATCTGATAGCCCTTGGCTAGATAGGCATTGATCAGCTGGGCAACCAAGTCAAAATCAATAATCTTTGGCACTACCACGATGTATTTCCCATCAATCGGATGATGAACCAAATCGAGAATATCCACTGTCAGTCCAATCCCCAGACCCAGACCGCCTGGAGTACGCGGATTATGACCAATCATGGTAGACTCTGTAATGACTGTCTCTGTGATGGTTTCCATGGCAACATCACCGATAACAGGCGTCGCTTCATTGATCCGAATCAAATCAACTTGTCCCAGTTCAAAGGATGTTTGCTCCATCAATTTCCTCAGAGATTGATAAATCCCGTGGACATTTTCCTTGGTCCCCTTGATGCCTGTTGTATCCGCAATGGCTGAGGCAAGAAAGTGAATGCTTCCATCATCTTGCACTTCAGCTAAGGCAGACTCGGTCGAAGAATTTCCTATGTCTACTCCAATGATTCGTTTCACATTTTCACCTCCACCAAGATTAGGCTATTTTGAGCAGCATTTATAAAAGAAGTGACAATAATCTTTTTTCAACCCAAAATAGCCTTGGTAAAACCGGATTAGTTGTCACCTTTCAACTTCTTGCGGCGCTCATAATTTTCAGCGGCTTCTCTGACAAAGCCTGCACAGATAACAGCTCCATATTGGTTTTCCAATTCATTGGCAATATCCAATAATTCCTGTTTGGAAGACCGGTAAGGGCGCAGGGCATTGTAGATTTCCAGCACACGCGCATCCGGAACCTTGGTCAGTTCCGCAGCCCGAGAAAAGTTATACTGGATTGCTTCGCGGCCGGCATTCTTAGCAATTTCGCCTTGCTTAATCAAAATCTCTGGCTTAATCCGCAAATCCTCTGCAGTTACATAGCCAGACAAGATATTTTCCAGTGTAATATCTTCGAATTTCTTATCCTGACCAACCTTTATCCAGTCTGGGTGTTTTTTAGAAATAGGATAATCAGCCGCTGTCGCTTCATCAGAACTGACAGGACGACTGGTTGATCCTTGACTAGCTGAGCCGCTATCGCTTAGCTCAGCTAATATTTGTTTTACTAATGTTTCTACTGATTCACTCATTCTGATTTCTCCTTGTAGACATCATATGCATCAAATCACCTGACATTCATCAGCTGGTTTTCCTCTTTTAACCAGTTTCGTTTCCTTGATATGCAGCAAGGCTGAGTAGGCCTGATACTTAGGACGAGCCATTTGGTCGTTAAGGGTTGGCACCGGATTTGGTGTTTCACCCTTGGCATACTTAGCAGCATTTTTACCAATCAAACGATAGGTTTCAGGAGTTAACAAAGGTGCCTGCGGGAAGAGTTCCAGATTACTGAGCGGTGGCAAATCACGTTGGTGAATAACCGTTGTTCCCTTAGACTGAACACCGATAGAAATGCCTGAGCCAGACAAATGGTCTCCTTCTACCGCTACAAAGGCAACGTCAGAAGAACGATAGACCTTGACAATACGAGCCTTGAGCCCTTCTTCTTCAATACCAGCCACCAGCTGACGCAACACTTCCGTATGAGGAATGTCCACCATCGTCTTCACCTGCTGTTCCCCAAAGGCAGGTCCAACTGCAATAACGACTTCATCCGTTGACTGGCTAGGCTTAGCCACACCAACTGTACGGATGACAGCTTTTTCATTGGACACAGGCTTTGTGACAGGCTTTTCGCTTGTTTCAGCAGCTGTTTCGTTGGTATTGGCGCTCATCTCTTTCATCACTTCTGCAATAATGGAGCGCAGTAAAGTTTCATTTATCTCTGTCATCTTAGCTCCTCCTATACATCACGCGGGTCAATCGCTTTAGGAATGTCTTTGACTTTTTCCCATTCTTCGCCGACCAGACGATGGCCTGTACCGACACCAACATAGTCATTCGGTGAATTCACCGCTGAAATAACATTCCAATCCCGATCAAAGATAGCAGATGTTTGCAGGAAATCCCCTGCTACACGTTGTTTGAACAAATTGAGCAGCTCATTGGCAACTTCTGGAAAGCCATTATTAGCCAAGGCTTTGATCAAATCAGCCCCTTGAACTCCGCGTTCCAGAATACCTTGAGCAGCCTTGATGTCTTCAACCTTATCCCGCTCTGGCATATCTTTAGAGCCATGAGCATAGGTCGCGGCTTCGACTTCTTCGTCGGTAATCGGCGGCAGGCCCAAGCCTTTGAAAAGAGCTTGCATAACGCGTGCTGCCTTGTTCCGAACCTTTACAACTTCCTCTTCACGTACAGGACGAAGACCACCGTCTACCCGCAGGTCACGTTGCAAGACATTGTAGTCGTCAAAGTCTTCCGCATCCCAGTTAGAGCCGGCAAACATATTGTCATAGTTTGGCGTAGCAGAGTAGCCAGAGTTGATAAAGTCTGTACCTGGCGCAAACTGCATCAAAGTCCGAACAGAGCGACGTAAGTCTGAGTGAGTAAAGGTTTGGTCATTTGATGAAGCACATTCTAAATCCAGCATGCTGGCAATCAAGTTTTCAGCAACGACTGCTCGAATACCACTTGGAACAGCTGCTGGAATACCGATACAGCTTACTGATCCATTCTGAGTTCCTTGAACCCCAGCAGCTTTCGTGACATAGAGACAGCGAGCTTCCAGATAGAGCATTGACTTGCCTTCGGCTTGTCCCATCTGCACTTCAGACCCTGTACCGGAAGTGAAGCGCATCTTGAGTCCACGAGAGGCATAGGCGGAAGCCAGAAAGGCCTTGGACCAAGGTGTATCATCTCCATCGGTGAAGACATCTTCTGTACCATAAACAGAGATGGTCTCAGCATAGGCCGTAAAGCCACGCATACCAAATTCTAGTTCTGTTGCTTCTTCCAAGGAGCACTGAGTCAGTACCCCAGGACGGCCCACTTGGGAACCAATCATCAGAGATAGGGCATTGAAAGGAGCATAACGCACTACGGCAACCGTTGTTTCCTGCTCTGCAAAACCACGCAGAGCTCCTTCAGCTGCATCAGCCGCAATCTGCACTGGATTATCATTGACATTAGTGACGTGGGCTTGAGTAGCTGTTTGCTTACGGGTCCGCATCTTTTGCAGACACATCATGATTTCCACGACATTCATCTGATTGACCACTTCAATGATCTTTGCCGGAGTCATGGCCTTGGTCAGCTTGATAATTTCTGTCCGAGGCACATTCGGTGTCAATATTTTATTGGCAATCTCTCGTGAGTCCATCTGAATAACTTCTTCAGCGCGGCTCAAGTCAATCCCGTAGTTGGCAATGAACTGGTCAATCAGGTCAAATTCTTCTTTTGGTTTGCCGTCTAACTCAACCACTTTCCCATTTTGAATCTTGATACTGGGTTTAGGATCATTGGGGCTTTCCATAGCCACTAAACCTTCTTCAACCCATTCTTTTACAAATCCATCTTGGTTGATAGGGCGTTCGCTTAATACTTCAAAACGTTTGGATCTCATACCGTTTCCTCCCTCTCACTCTTAAATGTAAGATGGCTGTGAGTTGGTTGGCTCGTCACCCATACTGCCTAAAAGTGCCAGTCCAACTTCACGCGCTGAGATAACTGATTGTCTAACTGCTCCAGAATCCCCACTGATAAAGAGGATAGCTTCGTTTGAGTGGCTGGTACCACCATTTCCTGGAGAAGCATAGCCGACAACAGTAACGTTGGCAGCCTTAACAGCTGTATCCGCCATAACAACACCAATCGCTGCAGGTGCTCCGACAATCAATCCAAAAGCACGGCCATATTCAGCACCAAAGGCAGTCTGACAAGCATAGCTAGCACGCGCAGTATATTGGAGTTCAATGTGCCCTGCATCATTAGCATAAACATCGCCAAAGGTTCGATCCACTTCCTTCAAGGTTACTTCCACAGCTCGTCTGACATCTGATACATCTTCACCACCGAAGATAATCAAACTTCCGTGTCCAGCACCACCCTTGGTATCACGAGGCAGTTCGATTTTAACAATTTCTGTATTGGTTGCTTTGACCGCTTCATCAGCAGCCATGATATGAGGACCCGCACCGGTACGAGCACCGACTACACCAATTGAGCGATAGCTCTTTTCTAGCTTCATAGCATCCAGCACCTGCTGGTCCACATTGGCAATGACAAGTCCAATTGTATCGCCTATCGGATTAACACCGACAAATTCTGTAATATTGCATTTGTTTTCCATAAGACAGCTCCTTTCGCTGACATATTTTTGAAGCGCTTACAATTTTAGAGAATAGGCAAATCAGATAAGAGGAGCACCATAGCTATACGCCTCTTTCTGATTCTTTCTTTCTTACTTTTTTTGGGTCAAAAGAATAGATTATTCTAAGGTTTTCTGTTAAAATGAGTATGGTTGTTTTTTATAAAGGAAAAAATTCTGCATTCTCAAAAAGAGCCTAACCAACTTTTTTAGGAATGCTAAGCTAAGCCTACAAGAAATATACTTGACAGGCCTTTCCCTTCAAAAATAACAATCGCAGAGACAGATAACAGATGATAAACTTTTCGCAGGGTTGCTCATCTTCTATCTGTTTTTTTATTTTCCATCATTACAGAATGGCAGGACAGCAGGCCGCTGTCCTGCCATTCTAGTAAATCTGATAGTTCAAACCTCCAACAAACTAGCCTTGCCAGTCAGCCGGATAGGTCACATAGATAAAGCGGGCCTTATCTCTGACAGAGAACTGAATGTCGCTGCCTTTAGGGATAAATAGTACTTCGCCAGGGCCAGCTGTCATGACTTCGTCACCAACGATAATGTCAAGACGCCCTTCAATGACATAATCCACTTCATCATAGTCCAGATGCCAAGGGAATGTTGTCTTTTCCATGGTCATCAGACCCAAGCCCAATCTTGGGCTTTCGTCTAAGGTCAGCAAGTCTCGTGTATAAACTTGATGGCTGGAATCACCTGTATCCAAGCGATCTTCTGGACGAACATCTAGACCTGGCAGGGCGATAGAAGCTACGCCTGCCTTGCTGACCTTCTTCCCACCATCTTTAGTGGCTAATTCTTCCAATAAAATCTTACGAACCAATGTTTCTAGGTCAGAACGATTAATATCTGCCATACTTCATACCTCCAAGTCTAAGCTTCCTTCTTCGTTAAGAAGAAAGCCAGTAATACCGCTGTGATACCGCCGACAAATTTACCAATCATCATCGGCACAATCATTTCCGGTTTTTGACCGGCTGTAAAGCCTAGGTGATCTCCGATAACAAAGGAAGCTGATACGGCAAAGGCTACGTTAATAATCTTACCGCGTTTGTCCATATCCTTCATCATCTGGAACATGGCAATGTTATTAGCCAGAGAAGCTACCAAACCAGCTGCACCAACTTCGTTCATTCCTAGGGATTTTCCGATAGCAGAAAGCGGTTTGTTAGCTACCTTGGTAAAGACAGCTACCAGACCAAAGGCTCCAGCCAAGGTCACGGCAATCGTTCCGACAACTTCAAAGGCTTCCTTCAGTGTCTCAGCACCTTTTGGATAGAGGCTGATGAGCCATTCATTACCAGTCAGGAGCTGAGCTGCACCAAAGGCCAAACCAAGCGTTGCCAAGATAACAATAATCTGACCAAACACTTCAAAACCTTTAATCATGGCATTAGGTGCCAAAAGCAAACCTATGAAAATCAGAGCAGATACAATGATAATCGGGATAAGATTGACAACCAAGGTTCCAAAAGGCAGACCTGGCACGAAAATTCCTCCGAGGAGACAGCCAATCGGAACAGTTACCAAACCGTATAGGATTCCGCGAGCCAAAAGCGGACGGTCATCTTTTTCGATAATACCCAAGGCAACTGGAATCGTAAAGACGATGGTTGGCCCCATCATAGAGCCCAGTACAAAGGCAGCAAAATTTCCTACCGCCGGATCCTGAGCCAGACTGAGAGCCAGAGGAGCTCCTCCCATATCATTGGCAATGAAGGTTGTCGCAAAGATAGACGGGTCAGCGCCCACCAAGCCATACAAAGGCACGACAATCGGTTTCAAGACATCCGCCAAGAGGGGAGCGATTACCATAATCCCAGCCATAGAAAGAGCCAAAGCTCCCATAGCCATGATACCTTCTTCAAATTTTTCACTTAGTCCTAGTTTGCCACCGATACATTTATCCACTGCACCGATCAGCATGAATAGAACCATGATATAAATGATAATTTCATTGATACTCATAACATTACCTTAGTTTCTAATATTCTTCATCACTGTGATAGTCAACCTTGTCAATGATAGCCACAACAACCATATCTACAGGGATATTCGTCTTATTTAGGCTCATCCGAGCAGAACTGCCAGTGGTTACCATTACTTGGTCTCCTTCGCCTGCACCGATGCAGTCGGCCACAATAAGCAGAGCTGGGTCACTTTGATGTTCATTTAGCTGCCGTTCGACCACTAAAAATTTCAAACCATTTAAATTTTCGTCTTTTCTAGTCGCCCAAAGGCTTCCTTTTACTTTACCAACAAACATCTCTACCCACTCCTTTATTCTATGATTTCTATTTTTTGACGTTTTAGATAATCTCTCGCCAAGGCTGTCACAATCATTCCTTTTTCTATTTTAAAGCTTCCGCTTTCAGGTAAGCCCATCTCTCTCAGCCTCTTCTCTGTCAGCAAAACCGGCTTTCCTGGCGCCTTAGTCTTCGGGCTGACTTCTTCTGCCACCACCCGTTTCACTTCCGGACGAGGCTCTTCAGCTTGATTGCTTTCTAGGAGTGCTAAGAGTTGGCCTTCTTTATAAAATTGCAGACCGTAGCGAATCAGCTTTTCTCGCTGTCCCTGCAGTTCCTGATACAAGTGCACTTTAGAAGATTGCTTGTACTGTTGAATAGCAAAGGCGTTGTCTGATACGAGGACTTTTTTGCCTTTCAAAAGACTCTTTAAAATGACTGCTTCCTCCACCGCTAAAGGGCAAAGGGATGAGAGTCTCAGAAAAGCATCAAAACCAAGTGACTCAACAACAACAATCTCTGCTGTGCAAGAATCTTTTACAACTTGAAAGCCTTCCCCTTCTAATAAGTCAGGAATCTTATCGCCTCCAATGACGTATACTGAGGGTTTCTGAGGCTTTTTCTTCAACTTTTCCATCAGGCGGTCTGTAATCAAATCTACCAAATGATCTAGATTTTCCATTCTTTACCTACCTTTTATTTGCTCATACGACTTATTTTTTAATAATCCGTCCACGTGTTCCTTTTTTGAAACCACAAGCATTGGCTTCATCGTAGTCGATATGCATATAGGTCGCAAACTTGGGACTAACACGGATGACCACATCATCAAAAATCAGCGGACGAGCTCCTTCTACTCTGACTTGTACAATCTCGTGATTTTTTACATTCAGACGTTCGGCATCTTCCGGTGTCATATGAACATGACGCTTAGCTACAATCAGGCCCTTATCCAGACAAACTGCCTTGTCTCCATGAGCCAAGATGACACCTGGTGTTCCTTCAATATCGCCACTTTCGCGAATGGGGGCCTTGGTACCCAGCTGCAAACAGTCTGTCAGGGAAACTTCTACCTGAGAATGTTTGCGAACAGGCCCCAGAATAACCACATTGTGAAAAGCGCCTTTTGGACCGACAACTGTCAGCCTTTCTTGACTAGCGAACTGGCCTGGCTGTGATAGGTCTTTTGCTTTTGTTAATTGATAGTTGGGACCAAACAAGGCTTCCAAATCTTCCTGACTCAAATGGACATGACGTCCGCTCGCTTCTACCTCAAATGACCCCTGCAATTCTTCCTGAACTTTATCAATTACTTTATTTACCAAATTTTCTAAAGTCATTGCTGTTCTTCTTTCTCTTGTTATTAGCTTGCTATCAACCAGAGCAAGACTTCAATTGATTTTAATAATTGAGAAACCTTACAAGCAAATTGATCTCTGTCACCATCAGCAGCCTGCTCTAATTCTTTGCGCAGGAGGGTCGTTTCGATATATGTTTCATAGCAATTCAGCTGCCAAGTCGGTTCTTGATAACTCATCATAACCGTTTCTTGATCGAGCTGTCGACTGACCCGAATGGCCTGCAATTCTGCATTGCTAGGCAGGTCTGTCTGGTAATCAGAAATATCATCCAGAATATGCTGACCAACGATTTGTTCTACTATGTTCAATAGTTGGCCAACTTGCTCACACTTTTCATCCTGAAAAGCCTGATGCAATTCTCTCTGGTTCTTCAAAAAGCAAGTATAAAGTTTAGTCAGTCTAAATAGTCGTGGATACACAGCAGAGTCCTCAAGGTTTGTAATCGGCACCCTGATAGCATCAGCAGCTGAGGCTGTTTTCCCTTTGGTCTGACCTGAACAGATAATTCGAATATGGTGATCATTGAGAAAACCTCTGGCTGCTGGCGTCAGTTTTTCATCTTTGTTTAATTCAAAGACACCGTTATCAGCGAGAACGGATTCTCTATAAAGCTTTCTGATCTTAGCTTCTGTAAAAACTGACATGTATTCACATCCTTCTACTCCGTTGATACTCTGTGAAAATCAATCTGATACTCTCCGAAAATCAACATTTTCGTTTACGTATAGAGCTACCGCCCATAAGCTTCATTTTCACTGAGTATTCTATTGCATGAGAGGCCTGTATCAAGCCTGAACACTAGAATACAGGCCTTTTCAGCAAATATTTATCTGTCCCAGATTATTTGGGCAGAATGACTTCCACTTCAGCATGTGGACGTGGAATTACGTGAACTGAAATCAATTCACCAACATTTTCAGCTGCAGCTGCTCCAGCATCTGTCGCTGCTTTGACTGCACCGACATCACCACGAACCAAGACTGTTACCAATCCAGCGCCGACTTGTTCTTTACCAACTAAAGTTACGTTAGCGGCTTTGACCATTGCATCAGCTGCTTCGATTGCGCCGACAAGTCCTCTTGTTTCTACCATTCCTAATGCATTTGCGTTTGCCATGATTGTATCCTCCAATTATAATGTTTAATATTGACTATTTTAGTTTTTCCAATACGCGTTGAACCAACAAGGTTACCAGTTCTTCTTCGTTTGATCCGTCAACTGCTACTGCTTTTGGTTCTTCCACTGCCATATTTTCTGCTTGTCGCAGGTCTGACAGTTCTGATGTACCGTACGCTACACGACGGATATTGAAGAGATTGAGCGGGCTGACATTATCAGATGTCGCGCTGCCACCCACTGCTCCACAACCCAAAGTAAAGGCTGGGAAGAGACCAGTCGTTGCACCGACACCACCCAGAGCTGCTGGCGTATTGATTAGCAGACGAGATACTGGTTTTTTCAGTGCAAATTCACGAATAATTTCTTCGTTTTGACTGTGGATAGCAAGAGTGTGGCCTGCACCTTCGTGATGCAAGATCTTAATGCTCAGCTCACAGGCTTCCAACCAGTCCTTGACAGTGTAGAAGCCCAAGACTGGAGCCAGTTTTTCCATAGAATATGGATACTGCTTGCCGACGCCGGTTTCTTCTGCAATCAAGACCCGAGCATCTGCTGGAACTGAAATACCAGCTAACTCAGCAATCACTTGCGGTGTTTTACCAACCATCTTCGGATTCATCGCGCCACTCGGCTGGATAATGAAGGAGCCTAGTTTCTTAGCATCTTCTGCTGGAACAAAGTAAGCACCTTGTTTCTTGAACTCTGCTACAACTTTTTCCTTCATATCTTCTTCGACGATGATAGACTGCTCAGATGCACAAATCACACCATTGTCAAAGGTTTTAGAATCCAAAATCTGACGAACTGCTTTTGGCACATCTGCTGTTCTTTCGATGAAAGCTGGACCATTACCAGGACCTACACCGATTGCTGGTGTACCAGATGAGTAAGCTGCTTTGACCATGGCATTTCCACCAGTAGCCAAAATCAGATTTGTATCCTTGTGTCGCATCAACTCATTTGTAGCTGCGATGGATACCCGATGAATCGCACTGATGGCTCCATCCGGACAGCCAGCTGATTTAGCAGCTTTCTTGATGATTTCCACAGTTTCCTCAATACACTTAAGAGCATTTGGGTGAGGAGAGAAGACGATACTGTTTCCTGCCTTCAAAGCGATCAGAGCTTTATACATAACTGTTGATGTCGGGTTGGTTGATGGAATCAAGCCAGCAATGACACCGACTGGAACTCCAACTTCCAAGACTTTCTTTTCCTTGTCTTCGCGGAGAACCCCAACCGTTTTCATATCCTTGATTTCTTCAAGAATACCTTTGGAAGCAAGAGCATTTTTCAATACCTTGTCTTCCCAGCGGCCAAAGCCTGTTTCCTGAGCCGCCATTTTGGCTAGGCGTTCACGCTCATCATAACAAGCTTTCGCTACTACTTTTACAATGGTATCAATTTGCTCTTGGCTCATTTTAGCAAGTTCTGCTTGGGCTTTCTTTGCATCTCGAATCAAATTCCTTACTTCCTGAATTGATACCAAATCTTTATCTTCTAAAAACATCCGCAATTACTCCTCTCCTATTGTTTCCATCAAAGTCTCAACGAGAAGTTTCTTGTTGGCAAATTTGATTTCTTTCTTGCTGAGACGGATACCTTCTTGATGATAGGCAAGGCTGCGTAGTTCGACGACTTTTAGTTTTTCCAGTTCTTCTCTGGTGTAGGTC
>JABZYU010000031.1:0-20980 GCA_015264985.1 Streptococcus sanguinis
TCACAATCTTTTCAGCCAAATCTTCGACCTTGACATCGCCATTGTCCACCTCACGTGCAGATCCGTAAATCTGAGCTAGATAGACTGAGTCAGCCTGATTGAGGGCTTCCGCAAATTCGTCCAAGAGAGCAATGGTCCGAGTGAAGGTATGCGGTTGGAAAATTGCCACGATTTCCTTGCTTGGATACTTCTGACGTGCTGCATCCAGAGTCGCAATAATTTCCGTCGGATGGTGAGCAAAGTCATCAATAATAACTGTTTCGTTAACAATCTTTTCAGTAAAGCGGCGCTTAACTCCGCCAAAGGTCTTGAGATGTTCCCGAACTAGATCCAAATCAAGACCTGCAGTATACAAGAGACCGATTACTGCTGTTGCATTCATAATGTTGTGGCGGCCAAAGCTTGGAATTTGGAACTCACCCAGCTCTTGCCCGCGGAAAGAAACTTTAAAGCCCGAACCGCTTGTGGAACGCAAGAGGTCGTGAGCGACAAAGTCATTGCCCTCTTCCTTGAAGCCATAGTAGTAAATCGGGGCATTGGACGTAATCCGGCGCAGTTGCTCATCTTCTCCATAAATGAAGAGTCCTTTGGTAATCTGCTTGGCATAGTCATTGAAAGCGTTAAAGACATCTTCCAGGCTCGTGAAATAATCCGGATGGTCAAAGTCGATATTGGTAATAATCGAATATTCCGGATGATAAGGCATGAAATGACGCTCGTACTCGTCTGACTCAAAGACAAAGTACTTGGCATTGGCAGAACCTCGGCCTGTACCATCTCCAATCAGATAGCTAGTATCCGTGATATTGGACAGAACATGGGAGAGAATACCCGTTGTAGAGGTCTTCCCGTGGGCACCAGCCACTCCCAGGCTGACAAAGTCACGCATGAAGCTGCCTAAAAACTCATGGTAGCGTTTATAGCTGATACCGTTTGCGTCTGCATAGGCAATTTCTACATTATTATCTGGACGAAAGGCATTGCCGGCAATGATTTCGAAATCTGGTTGGATATTCTTTTCATTAAAAGGCAGGATGGAAATACCAGCCTGCTCCAGACCGCGCTGAGTGAAATAATATTTATCAACATCACTGCCCTGAACCTTATGGCCCATCTGGTGCAGCATCAAAGCCAAAGCGCTCATACCAGAGCCCTTAATCCCGATAAAATGATAGGTTTTCGTCATGATTACTCCTTAAGATACAAGGCCATAAAAGCAAGTCCCAAGAGGAAAATCTCCGCAGACCCTCATCAGCCCGCAGGGATTTTCTTTCTTTACAAGCTTTTAGGCACCACCAAAACACCAAAGAAGCCGGACCAATCAGTAAGTCCTAGCTTCTAGCATCGGTCTTTTTCAACCGATGATGGATGTTATATGCAGATAGATTTTACATTTACATAAGCAAACAGCAATTTCCTTTATACATCAGAAAATTGTAGGCAGAAAAGACTCGAGCAAGCCAGCTTTATTCGCTGTCCAAGCCTGTCAAATTCAGCTCTTGAGCCTTGGAATGCTTCAACTGCTCCTCCTTAGCCCTATCCTGATTATAGATCTGACTGGTTTTTAAAAAATCATAATTGTTTTTCTTAGGCTTTTCTTCTGGCTCCTGCGGCTGAGGGCTATACTCAGGCTGAATATCTGCCAAAATATAGTTATCCTGCTGAAGCCTGTCGCCAAACTTCGTAAATTCCCCTGATGTATTCTTCTGAAAAGGGGCTGTTGGCTTCGGTCTTTCCGCATTAGAAGCTGTCGGAAGTTTTCTGCTGCGGACCTTAGTCGGAAGGTCGCTGGTCAGATAAGACGCTGAACGCTTTTTTTTCAAATCTGCCCGAGCTTCCTCGCGTGCCTGCTCAGCATAACGAATGGCCGGATCTTTCTTGTCAATCGGCTTTTTAAAATCCTTGAAAACAGACTGCTTTTGCAGCGGTCTTCTGATAGCCTGACTGGCAGCGATGGGAGCATGCCTGCTGGAATCCACAATCGGCATCCATTCCAAATAATTACGGTCAGTATAGTCTCCGGTAATGTTGCTAATGAGATCCAGTTCGTCATAAAGATTCATATGCGGCATTTCTGTCAGCATGATTTCATCATCTGACACCAGAGGAAATTGTTTATCAGTCATATCTTTTTCCTTTCAACCCTTCATTATTATAAACTATTCAGGCTATTTTTCAAGCTATTCTGCCGAAATTCCCAGAATTTCTCGAATTTCCTCCACAGAGAGACTGGATTTGGCTTCTGCTCCGTCCAGAATAGTCGAAACCAGATTGCGCTTGCTCTCCTGCAACTCCTGTATCTTCTCCTCAATCGTACCCCGTGTAATCATCCGATAGACTTCGACATTACGCTCCTGTCCGATACGGTGGGCACGGCCAATGGCCTGGGCCTCAACCGCTGGATTCCACCAGAGATCGACCAAGATGACTGTGTCTGCACCAGTCAGATTGAGACCGACACCTCCAGCCTTTAGAGAAATCAGAAAGGCTGATCGCTGGCCGTCATTGAAGGCAGTTGTCATGTCCTGACGCTCCTTGGCTGGAGTAGAGCCTGTAATCTTAAAGGACTCCATGCCCATCTTGTCCAGCTCACTCTCGATAATATCCAGCATACCACGAAATTGTGAAAATATGAGGACACGACGATTACCATCTTGTATCTGTTCAAGTAATTCCCGCAAACTTTCCAGCTTACCGCTCTCGCCCTCGTAATCTTCCATAAACAGCTTCGGAGTGTCACAAATCTGGCGGAGACGCATAAGACCTGACAGAATCTCTATCTTGCTGCGGTTGATTTCATCTTCTGTCGCATGGATGACTCTGTCCTGCATCTGTTTGAGCAGAGCCAGATAAATAGTCTTCTGGCTATCTGCCAATTCATTGCGATAGGCAACTTCAATCAAATCAGGCAATTCCTGCAGCACATCTTCTTTTTTGCGCCGCATGACAAATGGTTTGATATAGCGAGCGACTTTCTCAGCCGGCAGTTTTAAAAATTCCTTTTTGTTTGGCAAAAGTCCTGGCATGACAATCTGGAAAATAGACCAAAGTTCTCCTAGATTATTCTCAATCGGCGTCCCAGAAAGGGCATAGGTATGCTCCACTTCAAAATCCCGCAAATACTGGGCAATCTTGGTCTGGTCATTCTTCATCACCTGAGCCTCATCCAAAATCAAATACTGGAAGTGATTATCCCGGTATTCTTCCACATCCTGCCTGAAAGAAGCATAGCTGGTAATGGTAATCTGATGCTTCTCCGCGATCAGCTCATCACGAACATTTTTCAGACCATACACCACCGCCACATCCAAATGCGGAGCAAATTTAGCAAACTCATCGCTCCAGTTGTAAATCAGGCTGGATGGCGCCAAGATTAAGACTTTCTTAGAGTCATCTATACGCGAACTCAGAAAAGAAATCGTCTGCAGAGTCTTCCCCAGTCCCATATCGTCAGCCAGGATGCCACCGAAACCATACTTATCCAGCATGGATAGCCACTTGACACCCGTCTCTTGGTAATCCCGAAGGTCAGCCTTGACTTGCAGCTCAGGAAGAGGGAATTCCTCTGGGTGAGTCAGGTCAAAGGCCAGTTGCTGCACATTTTTTGAAAACTGTACCCTATCCTTGCCCTTGAAAAACTCTGCCAGCTGATAAGCCGCCAGACTGCTGGTCTGAATGAAGCCATTTTTAGTCCGCTTACTCCGCAGCTGCTGCAAAGTACGGCTCATCTCCTTGGTCTCTTCATCGAAAATCAAGACTTGCCCAGACTTACTGATAAAGAAGTCCTGCTCCTTGAAGAGCGAATCAAGCACTGCATCGACCTCTGACTGCGCAATACCGGCAAAATCGAAACCAACATCTAAGAGGCCGCCCTTCATCTTGACAGAGATCCTTGGACTTTCTGTCTGTGCCAGTGCCTCTAACTCTTCTGTCATGCTGACACGGCCCAAAGCCTCAAAATTGGGAATCACTTCCGAGAAGAAATGGTAAATTTCTTCTGGCTTCAGAGGCGGTCGCTGACTGTAAAAGTCTGCCACAAAACCTGCCTGCAGCATTTGCTTAAAGACTTGCTGCTCATGCTCAAAATTACCCGCAAAAGGCAGACGTTCCAAATCTTTGCGAGTCGTCACCTTCCTGTCTCCATAGTCAAAGACAGTGTCCAAAATCAAACGCTTGTCAGGACCGATGTCAAAGGCAAACTTGGCTGTAAAGTCATGAATCATCATACTTTCAGGCGCTTCTACTCGGCCAACTTTTTTAAACTCAGACAAACTGGAAGCCAGCTTTGTTCTCTCTGACAAGTCGAATTGCAGGCGCTTCAACCGATCATGCTCTATAGGCAACTCCCGTAAAGCCTTCATCAGTCTAATCTGCTGAGGATTTAGCTGGTAGAAGGTATCTCCATAAAAGATAAACTGCCCATCATAAAGCATCTTATAATTCTTCTCAGCAATGACTAGCTCAAAATGCTCTTCATGCTCTTCCACTTGGAAAGTATAAACTTCTGCCTCTTCATGCAAATCTTGGAAAAAGACTTCACTGTAGTCATAAAGGCTGTACTCTAAGCGGAAAGAAGACAGATTCATCAGGAAGATAACCCCCTCTTCAAAGATACTAGCCGGGAAGAAAAGATTGCGCCCAGCATTTGGGAAAATCAAAGAAGAATCTTGCCCCTGATAGTCAGACACTAGTCCTTGCAGGAAAACGAGCAAATCTTGACTGGCTTCATCAAAATCCTCCAAATGAATAGCCTCATAGTAACTCTTACCAATCTGATAATGCCCGCCCTTTTCCAAGGTCCGAAGGAAGGAAAGAACGTCTCGGACAACATAAGAGCGCTCGTCCGGCAAGCGACTGATTCGGAGACTCCAGAGAAACTGTCCTGTATAAGAATCCTCTTGACCAGTAGCCGAAAGCTCATAACGAACCTGTTGATTGGATTTATCCGGCAAGACTTTATCCAAGAACAAGCTTCCAAAAGAAACCAACTCTTGGGTCTCCTGACTGGTCAACTCCTCTTCTTCCATACTCTTTAGCACATCTTTTCCTGATGGGGCATTTTTCAGATAATACTCCAAGGCTGCCAGATGGGCGCAGTATTTTTTCTTCTGGAAAAAGTCGCAATAACAAAAGATGACATCATCATCCAAGCTATAGCGCAGATTACACTCGTCCACACGAGCATATAAAAGAGAATCACTGACCTCAAGGATTACTACCTTATTGTTTTCAACCAGGGCAATTCCTTCTGTCCGAATCTTACCAGGAATTAATTTTGCCATAATTACCACCTTACATTTATCTCACCATTATACCATACTTTCGACATAAAAAAAGAAAAGCAAGCTCTGAGGCTTACTTTCATGTTTACATATAAACGTATGTTTGTCAAATTGCTATTTCTCAGCCCCTACTTCCGCTTCCTTGCAATCAAGTGGATTGGGGTTCCTTCAAAGACAAAGGCCTTGCGGATTTGATTTTCCAGGAAACGCAGGTAAGAGAAGTGCATGAGTTCTTCTTCGTTGACAAAGATGACAAAAGTTGGCGGTTTGGTCGCTACCTGAGTCGCATAAAAAATCTTGAGACGCTTGCCCTTGTCAGTCGGTGTCGGATTAATCGCGATAGCATCCATGATAACATCATTGAGCACCGCTGAGGGAATACGGGTATTCTGACTCTGACTGATTTGCTTAATCATGTCCGGCAGCTTATGGAGACGCTGCTTGGTCAGGGCAGAAACAAAGATAATTGGCGCATAAGACAAATACTGGAATTGGTCGCGGATATCCTCTTCCCAGTCTTTCATGGTATGGTTGTCTTTTTCCAGCGTATCCCACTTATTGACAACAATAACAATACCTTTTCCAGCTTCATGGGCAAAGCCAGCGATTCGCTTGTCGTACTCACGAATTCCTTCTTCAGCATTCAGCACCATCAGAACGACATCTGAGCGGTCAATGGCCCGCATGGCCCGCATGACAGAGTATTTCTCTGTATTTTCATATACCTTGCCTGACTTGCGCATACCAGCCGTGTCGATCATGGTAAATTCCTGACCTTCACTGTCCGTAAAGACCGTATCAATAGCGTCACGCGTTGTACCAGCCACTGGACTGGCAATAACCCGCTCCTCGCCCAAAATGGCATTGATCAAGCTCGACTTACCGACATTAGGACGGCCAATCAAGCTAAACTTAATCATTTCAGGATTTTCAGCCACCTCTTCATTTGGCAGATTTTCAACTATCGCGTCAAGAACATCCCCTGTACCAATCCCGTGGACTGAGGAAACTGGGAATGGATCACCTAAGCCCAACGCATAGAAATCAAAAATCTCATTGCGCATTTCGGGATTATCCACCTTATTGACCGCTAAAATAATCGGCTTATGAGTCTTATAGAGCATGCGAGCCACATACTCGTCTGCATCCGTGATACCTTCCTTGCCAGACACGACAAAAACGATGACATCCGCTTCATCCATGGCAATCTCAGCTTGGTGTTTGATTTGCTCCATAAAAGGTGCGTCAACATCGTCAATTCCGCCCGTATCAATAATACTAAACTTACGGTTGAGCCAGTTTGCGGTTGCATAAATTCGGTCGCGGGTCACCCCTTCAACATCTTCCACAATGGAAATCCGCTCACCGGCAATCCGATTGAAGAGCGTTGATTTGCCGACATTAGGACGGCCGACAATGGCAATAGTTGGTAAGGCCATGTTTTTCCTCTTTCATTTTTTAGGACAGAGCCAAACTCCGCCCTATTTTTCTAATTTCTTTTCTTTGAACAGTTGGTCAATAGCCTGATTTGGCTCCTGGCCAAATTGAGCAGCTAGGCGCTGACTCCAGGTTTCCTTAGCTCGCTCGCCAGCATATTCAGTCTGTACGCGGTCATAGGCTTGGATAGTGGAACAATCCTGTTCACGATATTCTTCCTCAAAGACCACTGCTTCATAAGGCAGACGTGGCTTGACTGCATGGTTCTGGTTAGGAGTTCCCAGAGCAATCCCAAAGACCGGATAAGTGTAGTCCGGTAGCTTGAAAAGCTCTGCTATTTGACTGGCAGCATAACGAACCAGTCCAATGATTACCCCGCCATAACCCAAACTTTCAGCTGCTAACAGGGTATTTTGCCCCGCCAAAGCGGCATCTACTGAGCTAATCAGGAGGTTTTCAGTTCCCTCAGGATAAAAGTCTTCCGTATGCAATTGAACGCCCTTTTTAGCACGATTGAGGTCGCCAACAAAAAGCAGGAAGGCCGAAGACTGCCGAATGGCTTCTTGGGGGACCAATTCAAAGAGGGCTTCTTTTTTCTCTTTGCTTCGCACCACAATGATAGAGTAGGACTGGAAATTCTTCCAGCTAGACGCAGCCCGCCCAGCATCAATGATGGCACGTAATTCCTTATCAGAAATCTGCTCCTCCGTAAAGCGGCGAACAGACGTATGAGCTTTCATCAAGTTAATTGTTTCATTCATCGGCGGTTCTCTCCTTCTAGGCGTACCTCCTGAGCCAGAAACTTAATTCGCTCCATAACCCGCTTGGCCTGCCAAGTCTCATCGCCATTCTTAGAGCTGGCAAAGTGACGCTCCAAATCCGCAAAACTAAAGTTAGAAGTAAAGAAAGTTGGCAGATTTTCCTGCATACGGTGCTGGAGAATGACCTGCAAAATCTCATCTCTCATCCAGGGGCTAGACTGCTCTGCACCGATATCGTCCAAAATCAGCACTTGAGATGTCTTGACCTGGTCAATCTTTTCCTTGACCAAGCCAGAACTGATGGCATTCTTCACATCCAAAACAAAGCTCGGATAATGGAGCAAAATCGTTGAAACACTGCGTTTTTCTGACAGATCATGCGCTAGAGCAGCCATCATATAGCTTTTTCCGACTCCAAAATCACCGTAGAGATAAACAGCCTTCTGATAATGCGGAAACTCCGCAACAAAGTTGGTCAAGAGTTCAAAAGCCTTGTAGCGACCAACATCATCCAAATCCACCTGAGCTAGACTGGCCTCCTTAAGACTGGCTGGTAGACTGATAAGATTGAGACGGCTTCTAATGGCCTCCTGTCTCTCCTGCTCAATCAACTCAGGCGTCTCTTCATAGGCAACATCCGCATAGCCTTCATTTTTCACCAAGATTGGCTTATAACCCTTGGCAATATAGGTCTCGTCCCCCAGCAAAAAGCGATTGCGCTCCGTAATATACTGGTTAAACTTGGAGACACTGCGCTGAATCTCAGCTTGGGTCAGCTTTTCCTGCTGGATAAAGGCTACCACATCTGGATCGGCCATAATCTGCTTGACCAGCTCCTGATAGTCAAACTGACGCACCTTGCTCATATGAGGCATATTCTGCCCTATTTTCTCCATTTATTCGCCTCCTCCTTCAAGTTTGGCTAAGAGCCGACGTTTCTGCTCTTCTAGCTCGGCCTGCTTCTCTGCACTCGTTTCATTTTTATAATCTGGCTGACTCCAGTCAGGTACGTTGCTTTTATGAGTTTTATTATTTCCTTTAAACTCCCCCTGCTTTTGAGATTTTATTTCCTTAGATAAAAACTCCACAGCATCTTCAGCTTGATTTAGTCCTCTATATGAATAATCATTCACCAATGCTTTAAAAAGATTAGCTTTTAGATTACTAGTATCCGTATATCTATTAAAATAATCAAACAGAGCTACATTTATTACTTCATCCAGCAAGCCAAGATTTTTAGCGTATTTTAATACTTCCTTTTCAGACCCAGTTATACCCGAATACTTACTCTCTTTAAATTCAGCCAGCACATCAATTGGAGTTTTAGATTTTGCTACTGAAATTAGAGATTTCTCCGAATCAGAAAATATCACTTTACTCGAATTTTGTGTTCTGCTCTTAAAAAAGTTCTTAATTCTTTTTATAGAAATAACATCATCAACAGCTGTTTCTTTAGCAACTTGATACACATCAAACCAAGATTTTTTATATTTTTCAGAAATGTTATAGAGAGCAATTATACTGTCATCCTTATTCTCGAACCTCAGTAAATCTCTAGCCATCAGTCGTTCAAAATGTTCTATTTCAAAATCATTCTGTGGGCGATTCGTAATAAAGTTTTCTCCTGAATCATCAAAAACATCTGAAAAGTTTTTTGATATTTTTTTCTCATGAATTAAATTTACTTTTTCAAAGTTCGAAACACAGGTTTCACCTATTTTTTTTTCAAGTAACGTTCTATATACATTATGCTTTAAAAAATCTTGAGTAGATAGCGGCGGATATAATACAATCCCAAAAATTTGTTGATTTTGAGAGTCTTTTTGTTCATAAATTTCAATAAGATTCATGGCCGACAACAAATCAAAACTATCTTGTAAAGTATTAAAACCAAAATTTAAATGATTAAGTATTTCAGTAAATTGATGTGGCTTACTGCCGTTATCCCAGATAGTAACAAGAAATTGGTACACAGAAGAAGATCTCATACCTATGATAGGTAAGTAACACCTAATCAAATCACCAATATTCAAATCTACAAAATAATTCTTAATAAAGTAAAACTTATCATTTGGTTTCATTTATTTGTCCTTTTTCTTCTTGGACCCCTTGGTAATCTGCTTGAGCAGGCTTTCCAGCTCGCCCACATCCTTGAAACTCCGGTAAACACTGGCGAAACGAACGTAGGTGATTTCATCCAGCTCTGCCAGTTCATCCATGACTAAGGATCCAATATACTCACTATTGATTTCATTGTCGCTCTGACTGCGGACTTTTTGCTCGATTCGGTTGACAATCTCCTCTATTTCGTCACTAGATACTGGCCGCTTTTGAGCCGAACGAATAATACCGTTAAAAATCTTATCCCGAGAAAATTGCTCGCGTGTGCCGTCCTTTTTGACAACCACTAGAGTTCTCTCTTCGACGCGCTCGTAGGTCGTAAAGCGGTGCTGACATTCCTCACACTCACGGCGGCGACGGATTGTATTTCCATCTTCTGCCTGTCTGCTATCAACTACACTTGATTTATTCCCACCACATTTCGGACAACGCATACCATTTCCTCCTAGAATCCTAATACTTCATTATAACACGTTTTCAAGAATAACAAAAGACAGCCGTTTGGGGTGTAAAATTTCGCCAATTTCTCCTAAATATATGTTTATCAAAAAGAAAAAGAGAGGCAAAACTGTCTCATTCTCAGTCTTGCCTCATCTTTTTACTATTATAAAGTCACTTGCACTTCTAAACCAAAATGGTCACTGACAACAGGGGTTTCTTTCCCGTTAAAAACGACAGCGGAGCGCTCAACGTCCATCCCTTGGCTAGTGAAAATATAATCAATCTTCAGAGCATGCTTATTATCATCCCAGCCTGCAATAGTACCTTCTACTGTCGCCTCTCCGATAGCTTCTCTCGCAACGGCATGACTATCCTGCAGCTTCAGCGGACTGGCTAAGATAGTCTGGTAGCCTTGCTGGCCGACTGGATTGTTGAAATCGCCCATCAGGACCAGAGGAGTTTTAACCTTGAGAAGCTCTGCTTCAAGCTTAGCCCATTCCCCCTGGAAGCCTTTGTCCCACCAAGACAGATGGCAGGAGGCAATTGTTAGCAATTGACCTTCCACCTCAGTCTCGGCTAGCAAGACCTTGCGGGTATGGTAATCCCTAGGATCATTAACCTCTGATACCAGAACTTCTCTAGGAGTCAGCGGCTTTCTGGACAGAATTGCCACTCCTTCGTTATAAATATCAAACCCAATATGATTATAGGCCCAGGACCAATGATAGTCCAGTCCTGCATCAGCCAATTTTTCTACCAAACAAAGGGCAAAGTGGTCTTGATGAATCTCAATTGCGCCCTCAACCGCCTGATAGAAAGGAGCCTGAACAACCTGTTCAGACTCCTTTAATTGATTGACTTCCTGCAGGCAAATGACATCATATTTTTCTTGAAGAATGCGTTCTACCAGCTGATTAAGCTTAGTTTCTTGCTCTTCTTCCATCCAACTATGAGTATTTAATGTCAGGAATTTTGCCATGATTTCTCTTTTCTATTTTACAATTCAACCTTAGCAACAACTGTCTTAGCAGATGATTGACCAAGTTTTTCTACTGTTACAGACTTGATGGCTGCTGCATTAGTGAATACTACGATAGTTGAAGTTTCTCGTCCTGCTTCCTTGATTGCTCCCAAGTCAGCCGTTACAAGAAGATCTCCAGCTGCAACTTTCTGACCTTCTGAAACATGAACTTCGAAAGGTTTACCTTCAAGGCTAACAGTTTCCAAACCAATATGTACCAAGACTTCTAAGCCGTTATCTGTCACAAGACCAATAGCGTGCTTGCTAGGGAAAACGCTAGTTACTGTACCAGAAACTGGTGAATAAATCTTACCATTTTCTGGCTCAACTGCAAATCCATCACCCATCATTTTTTGTGAGAATACTGGATCTTTAACATCTGCCAAGTCAATGACTTGACCGTCTGCAACAGTTTCAACTTCCTCAGTCACACCTTTGTAAGTAACTTCAGCAGCTGCTGATTCTGCTTTTTGGCTAGGAAGTGTTTCAGGAATCACTTCACCAGAATCCAACAAGTCTTGAATATCAGATTTGAGAACGTCAGCTTTTGGTCCGTAGATAGCTTGAACACCTTGGCCTTTCATAACCAAGCCCATAGCGCCTTCAGCTTTCCACTGCTCTTCTGTTCCAACTTTTTCAGCATCTTTGACAGTCACACGCAGACGAGTCATACATGCATCTACATCTACGATATTAGCGCGACCGCCCAGAAGGTTGATAACATTTACTGCTTGAGATGCTTCAGCAACTTTACCGCCAGTTGACTCTGATGAAGAAGCTTCATCTGAACCATCTGCTGTTTCATAGTTACCGTTACGTCCTGGAGTTGCATAGTTGAACTTCTTGATCATGAAGTTAGAAATGAGGTACATCACAACACCAAATAGGATAGTTACCCAAATGAAGTTGATGATATCCATTCCCAAGCCAGCATTGATGGCCATAGGAGTACGGGTCAAGAATTCGATAGAACCGAATGAGTGCACACGAAGGTTAACGATGTCAGCCATTGCAAACGCAGCACCTTGTACAAATGCATAGATGATATACAGCGGTGTTGCAACGAACATGAACATGTACTCGATTGGTTCAGTAACCCCTGTCAAGAAGGTTGCCAAAGCAGTCGCAATCATCATACCTTTGTATTTGTGCTTCTTGTCAGCATCCACATTGTGATAGATAGCTGCCGCTACCCCCATAAGGATACCGAATGAACCAATCATCTGACCAACCTTGAATCGAGCTGGATGAACTGTATCAAGCAAGTGTTGGTAAGTAGAAGGATCAGCTGATTTCGTACCAACCAAGTCAGTTACCCAAGCCAACCATAGAGGGTCTTGACCAGCTACAGTTGTTCCCGCACCAGAACCAGTAATAACGTGGTAAACACCACCTAATTCTGTGTAGTTCATTGGAATGGTCAACATGTGGTGCAAACCAAATGGAAGCAAGAGACGTTCCAAAGTACCATAGATGAATGGTGCCAAAACTGGTGCAGTATCTTGTGAGTTAGCAATCCAAATACCAAAGCTGTTGATACCTGATTGAACAACTGGCCATACGAATGACAAAACAATTGCTACGATTACTGAGCGCAAGATAACAACGAAAGGTACAAAACGCTTACCATTGAAGAATGACAAAGCATCTGGCAATTTACGGAAATTGTAGTATTTGTTATAAGCTGTCGCTCCAACAAAACCAGCAATAATTCCGACAAATACACCCATGTTCAGAGCTGGTGACTCCAGAACGCTGATGAAATAATCAGAAACCTTAATTGATGCACCAAACATTGTTTTAACTACAGCAGCCTTATCTGAGAGCATATCGCTGGTAACGCCAAACATAACACCAGTGATACGGTTAATCAGGATAAAGGACAGACCTGCTGCGAAGGCACCGCCAGCACGTTCTTTTGCCCAGCTTCCACCGATAGCCAAAGCAAAGAGGATATGCAGGTTACCGATAACCCCCCAACCAATCTGCTCTAAGACACCGCCGATAGTGACTAAAACACCTAGATTTGGATTAATCATCGGAATCGATTTACCGATACTAATCATCAGTCCTGCTGCTGGCATAACAGCAACGACCACCATCAAAGCTTTACCGAATTTCTGCCAAAATTCAAAGCTAAAAATGTTCTTGAATGAATCTTTCATCATTCAGACCTCCTTATATTTTTTACAAACAAGTCCGTTTTGTGAAATCGTTTGCATATAGATACATCTATTATAGCACGATTTTTTATTTTGTAAAGGCTTTTATAAAAAATTTTCTCTTTTTTTGCACCTAAAATACTGCATTTTCTCTTCAAGAGTTATATTTTTGCTATATTTCAACGAAAACGATTGCATAAAATAGTTAGAAAAGTCCCATTAGTTCTCCTATCAATACTGTAACAAGCGCAAAAAAACTCCGTCTCCTAAGGAGAACAGAGTTTTGAATTTTTATTCTTGCATGGCATAACCAACACCGCGAACGGTTTTGATATAGCTTGCCTGCCCTTCCACATCAATTTTACTGCGCAGATAACGAATATAAACATCTACAACGTTGGTCTCTGTTGCGCTCTCGTATTTCCAGACGCGCTCCAGCAGCTGCTCACGGCTCATGACCTTATTGCTGCTCATCAGGGTCACCAGCAGATCGTACTCCCGCCGCGTCAGTGCAATAACTTCCTCACCGCGGTAAACCGTATGATTTTTAATATCTACTCGCAGATTGCGATAAGAGGTCGGAATTTTCAAGAGGCTGCAGTGCTGGTCAATAAAGTCCCGCCCGCGGAAAATAATAGAAACACGCTCCACTAAATCACTGATAATGAAAGGCTTGACTACGTAGGAAACAGCAAAATGCTGGATTGCTTCCTGCTGCTCCGCAATCTCTTCGCGACTTGCCAGAACGATAATGACGGACGCTGGCTTAATCAAGCTCAGCTGCTGAGCAAAATCGCTGGCAGTCATATCTTGAAGATCATAGTTGAGCAAGAGCAAGTCATAATCCACATCCTTAGCCAGAGCCAGTCCATCTTGACCAGTCTCAGCTAAATCTACAAGAAAGCCTTCCTTTTGCAGTTCCAAACTCACAAATCGGGCAAGATTTTTTTCATTTTCTACTAGTAAAATTCGCTTTGCCATAGGCCTATCCTATTTTTCGTCGTACCAAGAATAGTGGTAGGTACCTTCTTTGTCTTTACGGTTGTATGTATGAGCACCAAAGTAATCACGCTGTGCCTGAATCAGATTAGCTGGCAGATTTTCCGCACGGTAGCTATCAAAATAAGCAATGGCACTGGAGAAGGTTGGTACTGGTACACCTGCTTGCACAGCCAAGCTGACAACATCACGGACTGCCTGTTGGTACTTAGCTGTAATATCCATGAAGTATTCATCTAAGAGCAGGTTTGCAAGGTCAGCATCACGGCTGTAAGCATCTGTAATTTTCTGAAGGAAGCGGGCACGGATGATACAGCCAGCACGCCAGATAGAAGCAATCTCACCAAACGGAAGATTCCAGTTGTTTTCCTTAGACGCTACACGCAATTGAGCAAATCCTTGAGCATAAGACATGATTTTTGAGAAGTACAGAGCCTGACGGATCTTTTCAATCAACTCTTCCTTGTCTCCTTCAAAGGTGAAAGCAGCTGGTTTTGGCAATACCTTGCTGGCAGCCACACGCTCATCTTTGTAGGTAGAAATGTAACGCGCAAAGACTGACTCAGTAATCAATGGCAGCGGCACACCTAAATCCAGTGAAGATTGACTGGTCCACTTACCAGTTCCCTTATTGCCAGCCGCATCCAGAATGTAGTCAACGATTGGACCATCTTGACCTTCATCGTCCTTGCGTGTCAAGATATCCGCTGTAATCTCAATCAGATAGCTGTCCAGCTCGCCTTTGTTCCACTCCGTAAAGATGTCTGCCATTTCACTAGCCGAAAGGCCTAGCAAGTGCTGCATAAGGTCATAACTCTCAGCGATCAGCTGCATATCTCCATATTCAATCCCGTTATGGACCATTTTTACATAGTGACCAGCGCCATCAGGACCGATATAGGTCACACATGGTGCACCATCTTCAGGAGCTTTAGCAGAGATTTCTTCCAAGACATCCGCTACCAACTCATAAGCCTCTTTTTGACCACCCGGCATGATAGATGGCCCTTCCAATGCACCCTTTTCACCACCGGAAACACCTGTACCGATGAAGTTGATACCAGAGTTAGCCAACTCTTCATTACGGCGAATAGTATCTTTGTAGAAAGTATTCCCACCGTCAATCAGGATATCGCCCTTATCCAAGTGAGGGAGCAGCGCTTGAATAGTCGCATCGGTACCAGGACCAGCTTGAACCATCAGCATAATCCGACGCGGTTTTTCAATAGAGTTCACAAAAGACTCTACATCATAGCTTGGCACAAAGTTTTTCTCAGGATGAGAGGCAATGACGTCCTCTGTCTTGTTTGCTGAGCGATTATAAATGGCAACTGTGTAGCCACGAGATTCGATATTTAGGGCAAGGTTACGGCCCATAACAGCCATACCAACAACACCAAAATTTGCTTTAGTCATTATGTTCTCCTATAGTTTGTTTGTCTTATTTTATCATTTTTAAGGCTTAAAAGAAAGTATTAAGTCGGAGAGGGATGAAAGGGGGGATGGGGAGAAAAACCAAGCTCAGGTGAAACTGAACTTGGTTGTGAGGGTTACAGTAAAAAGTAAAGTAAGATGACCGATTTTTTAAAAGAACTTAGGTTCAATCCTGCCTCGAAACTTATAGACTTCCGAACTCTCTCCTACATGAACATTCAGAATCACAAAATCTTCATCATCAACCTTTGCAATAATCCGATAAGAGCCTACTCGAAAGCGCACATAAACAGAAAGTATACCTGACAAATATTTTCCAGGTGCCTTAGGAAAATCGACATTTAACCTGCTTTCAGTTCCCGTTGCATATAAGCAACAACGTAATTAATAAAAGTGGCAAATAAACCATTATTTCTGATACTGAGAACAATGAACTAAAAAATTTAACAGTATTTTTATATTGTATAATATTCATAGACAAATCTGATTCTTCAGTTACATTAACTATTACATCGTTATATAACTTCCTAAAAAGACGCTCCTGCCATAAATAATAAGAATCCAAGATCCAAAAAAATATTATCGGAACTAGATAAATGATCATATTATTTCTAAAATTATCCTTTTGTAAAAAAACAAATAATCCAACTAATATTGTGATAGTCCAACCTTTGATTGTAAATGAATTTTGCGCCATCCGACTAATCGTTGACTGAACTATATCTATATGTTTTAATTTTGATTCTTTCATAGAATTATCTCCTCACTATTTATTTTGAAATCAAATGAACTTTCATCAATAATAGCTCCATTATTATTTTCAAAATAATCCCTATTTTCCTTAAAAGACTTAATCTCTTTATTAAACATTGAGCAAATAGAGTCAATCAACGCATACAAAACTCTAAAGTGATTTTCTGTCGTAAACACCCTATTGGCTTTTTTATCTAAATAAATACTAGGATAAGTGATAGAGATATTCAAAGGAGGTTCAGGATTAGTTTTTCCAGCTTTAATAATTCCATGCTTAGTCTTAACAACCCAACCGGCTCCTATCTCCTGTAAAACTCCAGGTCTTTTAGAAGAATTGTCAGAGTAAACATACAACACATATATTTCTTTCTTCGAATAACTCTTAATAAAAAACTCTCTAAGATACTCGAAAACATCTAGTCCATATGGTACAACTGACTTGTAGCTAGGATCACTTGTGTAAATAATTTCATCTGGAGAGAAGCCATTCAACAATAATAAGCCGTATAAAATATTGTTTAATTGCTGATCACTCCTCGTATGACTAATTAAAATTTTTCTACTATCTTGATCTGTCGCAATTTTTTTAATTCCCAAATCTGTAAAAATTTTTTCTGCATCTTTTTTATTAAAACTCTGAGTTTGGATAACCTTTTCCATATACTCAATTGACGTCTCTACCTTTTTAGATAACAGTTCCTCTTCTTTTATTTTTTTCTCCTTTTTACTTTTTTCAGAATTTTTATTTTTAGCTTTAATTGCCTTTTCTTTCAATTGTAGAACTTGGGTAAGGAGCTTTTTAGCCTCTGCAAGGAAAATTTGAAATCTGATATCATCAGTTTTATACCCTTGCCTGTTGCTTAATGCCATGTCGGGTAAATTAGTTTCCTCAAATTCATCAACATACAATTGACCTACAACATAAACTTCATTCAATCGATTTTGTCCAATTTCGTTTAATATATTAAATTGACCTAACTTTCCATTTGAATAAATAGCTAAAAAATTATCAGGAAAATCGGAAGATTCTTTTGCTTTTAATCCTCTTGTTGTATGGTATGTTCCAATCCAACCTTCTATCTTCAATTCTCTATTTTCTTGTTCTCCTTGATTATTATTTATATTATAAGAAAGAGTTCGAGGTGGTTCTTTTTTCAGATTATCTTTTGCATACTTTGGTGCAGTATTTTCAAATTTATCTAAAATAGCATACTTATCTTCTCCTAATAACAATAGAGAATCTAACGATGTCGCCAATGAATCCACGAAATTATCTAATTTTTTATTAATACCATCTTTTCCCTTAATATGGAGTACAAATGGATTTTTAGGATTTGAACTTAACTGAGGGAAAAATTTAGCTAGATTATTTTTTACTGTTATTGTCGTAGCAGGTAGCTTAAATTCCGAATTCAGCATCTCAATCCTAGTACCTGATTCAGAAATATTTGAAAATGTGATTTCTGATTCTGGAATTGGATGAAGGTTACGATCTTTTGGGACATTTCTTGTTAAAACAAAACCAGATAATTCACCATTTGACTTAGTTTTTACATTAACTTCAGTTGAAACAGCCAGAGCCGCAAGTTTACCTATTCCCTTTCTTCCCATTTTAGGTCTCTGGAATTTTCTACTCTTTGATTCAGCTTCTGTATTTCTTGTTGATTTTGCAACTTCAAGATATTTATTAACTGTCTCTGCATAAGTCATACCATGTCCATCATCTTCTATAATAATGGAATCTCCAGACAGATCTAACCAAACATTTTCCGCATCAGCATCATAACTATTTGCAATAAGTTCTGCTAATATATAATAAATATTTGTATAAAGACTAGGTCCTAAAAGCTCCAAAATTTCGGGACTAATATGTATAGGGTACTCTTTGTTAGAATTCATCAAGTTCCTCCAAATGTTTTATAATACTTCTACCAATAATCTCACCTAATTTAGGTGGCACTGCATTCCCAATTTGTAACGCTACTTGGCCTATTGGATAATTCCCACCCTGTTTAGGGCTAACAAACTGATAATTTGAGGGGAAGGTTTGGAGTAATGCCCCCTCTCGAAGACTAAGTGCTCTATCTTGTTCTGGGTGGCCAAAGCGACCATTACCTATGCCAGGAAACTGAGTAGTAATGGTATTAGCTGGTTTATCCCACTCTAATCGACCATAAACTGAACCAAACGACTGCCCACTTTCTTTTTTGTACGCTTCCAAAAGTAAATCTTCATCCCAGTCTCTCCACGTACCACCAGGTTTTGATTGTTGGATTCTTTTTAAATTTAAAGTAGACATATTTCTACTTCTATGCAATGGATCTTTAGCATATGTTTCCCCAGCTTTTATTTTCGGTAAGTTTTCAATTGCGTCACGAAGAGTCGGATAACTTTCTGAATTAAATTCTGGTTCAAGTAATGAGATATCACCCAATTTAGAAGCAAGTAAAAGTAGGCGTTTTCTCATTTGAGGCACACCATATTCTGGTGCGTACACGACCTTAAAAGTTACCTTATAACCATTCTTTTCTAATAAAGTTCTAAAACGCTGAAAAACTTCCCTCTTTTCCATTTGAGGAACATTTTCCATTGAAACTATATCCGGTTGTACAAGTTCAATTTGTTTTCCAAAGTAATCTAATAGATCTATTTTTTTTAGAGTATTCTCGTTGTTTTGGTATTTATGGCTATAGGACGAGAATGGTTGACAGGGAGCACAACCAATCAATATTTTTATATCTGTATCTTTTGGATACAAAGCTAATATTTCATCATCCTCAATTTCCTTTATATCTTTTAAAATAAATTTTGCGTCATTATTATATTCGTATGCAAATTTGCTTTTGTCATCAATATCGTAGCCAGCAACCACATTTATCCCAGCTTGTTGAACTCCATACGTTAGACCGCCTACGCCACAAAATAAATCAATTGCATTTATTTTCATATCGGCCTCCTATTATTTTTTTGCTTTTTATCATTCATTATACCATAAATCAACTTAAAAATCAGTTGTGAAATTAAGTCAAATTCACAACTGATTTTAATAACTTACACGAGTTTCTTCATCTCATCAATCCGCGCCACTGTCGCATCGTACTTAGCTTGGTAGTCGGCTTGTTTGTCACGTTCTTTTTGGACGACTTCTGGTTTGGCGTTAGCCACGAATCGCTCGTTAGAGAGTTTCTTGCCGACCATATCCAGCTCTTTCTGCCATTTGGCCAGTTCTTTTTCGAGACGAGCCAGTTCTTCCTCGATATTGAGGAGGTCTGCTAGCGGCAAGTAGATTTCTGCGCCTGTGATGATGCTGGACATGACTAGCTCAGGCACAGCAAGGTCTGCTGCGATTTCCAAATGCTCAGGATTAGTGAAACGCTTGATGTAGTTGACATTATCTTTGAAGAAGGTTTCCAGCGCGCTGTCTGTCGTCTTAATCAAGATGGTAATCGGCTTGCTTGGCGCCACATTGACCTCAGCTCTGCTATTACGCACCGAACGAATCAGATCCTTGAGGGCTTCCACGCCAGCTGCAGCCTCGGCATTTTCAAACTCTGGACGAACCACTGGATAAGCCGCGGTCACAATGGTGCCTTCTGAGATTTGACCAAAGATTTCCTCGGTCACGAAAGGCATGATTGGGTGAAGCAGGCGCAGGATTTGGTCCAGCGTGTAGAGGAGGACAGAGCGAGTGATGACTTTCTCGTCTTCATTGTCGCTGTAAAGCACTTCCTTGGTCAGCTCCACATACCAATCGGCAAATTCATCCCAGATGAAATTGTAGAGGATATGGCCAGCCACACCAAACTCAAATTTATCGAAGTTTTCAGTGACCTTGCCAATGGTTTCGTTGAGGTTGTGGAGAATCCAGCGGTCGGTGACATTACCTGCCTGACCAGCCGCCACCTGAGCGACATTCTCACGCGCAGCATCCAGCGTTAAGCCTTCATTGTTCATGAGGATATAGCGGGAAATGTTCCAGATTTTGTTAATGAAGTTCCAAGAAGCATCCATCTTTTCATAGCTGAAGCGCACATCTTGTCCAGGGGCAGAGCCGTTTGACAGGAACCAACGCAGGGCATCGGCACCGTATTTGTCAATGACATCCATCGGGTCAATCCCATTGCCCAGTGACTTGGACATCTTGCGACCTTCCTCGTCACGGATAAGACCGTGGATGAGCACATTTTGGAATGGCTGACGACCAGTGAATTCCAAGGATTGGAAGATCATCCGAGACACCCAGAAGAAGATGATGTCGTAACCTGTTACCAAGGTTGATGTTGGGAAGTAACGTTTGAAGTCTTCTGAGTCGACATCAGGCCAGCCCATGGTTGAGAATGGCCAAAGGGCAGAACTGAACCAAGTATCCAAGACATCTTCGTCCTGAGTCCAACCGTCACCTTCTGGAGCTTCTTCGCCAACATAGATTTCGCCGTCTGCATTATACCAGGCTGGGATTTGGTGACCCCACCAGAGCTGACGAGAGATTACCCAGTCATGGACATTTTCCATCCATTGGAGGAAGGTATCGTTGAAACGAGGTGGGTAGAATTCTACCTTGTCGTCTGT
>JABZYU010000032.1:0-20512 GCA_015264985.1 Streptococcus sanguinis
GCCTAGCTCCTGTCAGAAAGCTGCTGATACAGTGCAGTAAACAGATCTTAACACAATGATCCTAATCCAGCCAGAGTGCTCCGCTACATCTCCTCCATAATTAGAAAATGATAAGCATAAAGCCGATAAGGATTATGTCCAAAAACATAATTGGCCATCGCAACGGCTTTCCTCCATGTAAAGTTACATATTCTTAGTGCTAGCACAAAGACTACTGGCAAAGCAGTTCCCTGATCAAATCTTGGTGCCAAAGTATCGCGAATTTCCCTTCTGAAATCATGTTATAAAGTCAGCAACGAAAATGCATAATCAGCTTTTAGGCAGTTTTCCTGCTTTCTCCAGTATTTTCTTGACAAAATATGGCATCTTAACATTCTCGCGCCCTTTTTTCTCAATCAGCTTCTTGACGAAATCTGGCATTTTCAGCTCTTCATCCTCTGCAAGAATCTGGCTGCTCTCCTCCGACGGCTGTAATTCATCGAAGGTTTCTTCTTCTGGAAAACATTCTTTAAAGGGTTCATGCTCATGGCGGCGGATAGTTTGAATCAGAGCATCAATTAGCCGGTCGTCTGCATTGGGCATAGGCGGTCTGTGATAGGCAACACCCAGTTCTTCGCAAAGTTCCTTGCACTCCACGTCATTGTCAAAAAGGACCTCTATATGCTCACTGATAAAGCTAATCGGCACAAAAATATAATGCTGTGGATGTGTTTCTTGCTGGCGCATGTAGTCCAGCACGTCAGGCTTGATCCAAGGGAGCCCAATGTCACTCTCACTCTGCCAAACATTGAGATAATTCTCCTCTGTCAAACCCAACCTTTCAGCAATCAAGCGGGCATTGTCATAGATCTGATCAATGTAAGGATCTCCGAAATCCAATGCCAGAATAGGCACACTGTGGGCTGAGAAGAAAATCTTGAAGGTCTCCTCTCCAACCTCTTCTGTAAGAATCTTTCTCAGCTCCTCTGCCCAATAATCAAGAATAGCTTCTTCCTGATACCATTGCTTAATGATATTAAAGCGGATGGAATCACTCTGGATAAACTTCTCATAGCCCATGACAGAATAGTAAGAAAAATGCGGCTCTAGAATCAAACAGATACATTCCTCAATACCATCCTCTTCCATCTGCTCAATCACGTCTGGGATAAAAGGACGTGAGAATTTATTGGCAAAATAAACCGCATACTCGCCAGCCAAACGCTGACGAACCTTTTCCACCTCTTCTAGACTGATACGCTGCAGAGGCGTTCCACCGATGAGGGCATAGTTATCATAGAGGGTCTGAATCTCATGGTCTTGCGGCCTGACACCGCGGCGAATGTTGGTAAAAAATTCAGCCACTCCCTCAAAGCTAATCTCCTCTGGCGAGCCAAAAGTCATCATTAGAATTGCTTTCTTCATCATCTTTCCTCTTCAGTCACTCCGAGAAAGCCAAGTTGACTTTCCAACGACTTTCTTGTAATCACTTTCATTTTAACATCTTAAAAAAGACTTGAATAGACCAAAAAACCTATTCCTTGAAAAGAATAGGGAAATTTAATAATTCAGACACTTTAATATTGGAAGTATCCTTTAATAGTTTGTTGAGTTTTCCAGTTATAAATCAACCTTGAGCAGTCGCCCCAGCTCCTGATAGAGAATATCTGTAGGCTGATATTCTTTACTTTTCTGGGCAAGAGTTTTCAACTGAGACCAATCCGTGCGATCTATCAATTCCTTAAAAAGCCGCAGCACTTCTGCATCAGTCTTTCTGCGAGCAACCAGCCCCACCTGAGCTAGCTCAGCACGAACGGCATTGTCAAACTGGTCATAATCCTGAGGCAAAATGAGACTGGGAATCTCGTGCTCAATACAAGACATCATGATGCCCGTTCCTGCGTGGTGAATGGCGAAATCTACCTTATCCAGAATATCTGTATAGGGCAGATAGTCAAAGAGCAGCAGGTTTTCCGCAAGTCTCTTCGGAGCATTGCCTAAGCCACTAGCTTCTCCCAAGGTGACGTAAAAGAGGTAATCTGGGTAGAGCTGACTCAGCTTTTTCGCCCGCTCCACCATGCGCTCCTTCTCCCATTTCAAATGCGTACCGCAAGTCACTAAAACCCGCTTCTTTTCGGTCTCAAAATAAGACTCATGAGCTGCAGGCAGACGATCAAAGGACAGGCATTTGTAGCCAAGCCAGCGAAGGTGCTTAGGAAAATCATCTCGAAACTCCAGCTCTTTCATGCCCAAAGCTAAGATAGAGAACGGCGAATAAATAGCTTCTGTGCCGTCTTCCCGATAGAGTTTAAAATCTTGATAGTCGCCCAAACTCTTCCGAACTAAAGCAAAGGCCATTTTCTTTCCATAGCGAATAGCTTGCCGGCCCAAGGCATCTCTGAATTTGTACAAGACGCCCTGATGAGGTTTCCAGCCCCCCAAATAGGTCGGAGTTGTCGTCCGGCACTCAATCGCAACCGGACTCGGAATCGTGGTTATCCAGGGGATGTCAAAGCAATCAGAAATCAGGCCTGCTGGTGAAGCAACAAAATCCGCTATGACCAAATCTGGTTTACCGCCCTCTCGCCAAATTCGATTTAATTCGTCTATAACCTCTGGAATTAGTCTAGAATTGGCCCGAAACTGCTGATAGGCAATCAAAAGATTGCTTTGTTGCGGAGTATTGGCGATGTCTTCCATCACGGTCGGTCTTTCTGGAAAGAGGGCTAGACAGTCAAAACCAATTTCCTCTACTAGCTCTTTCTTTTGGCAGCCAGTGATGACCCGAATCCGAAAACGCGGATCCGTCAGCAGAGGCTTGACTAAGGTCAAAGTAGGCAGCAAATGCCCACTAAATGGCACACTAATCACATCAATCTTTATCACTTTTTCTAATCCAGTCATAAACTAATCCTTTCACATCTTCCCTGTATTCATAATCAAAATGGTTGCTATCCACTATCACATCAGCTAGATGGCCATCTAGACATCTGCTGTAAATATCCTTCCTGCCCTTGATGACCAGCGAGTCAATATCCTTGCGATTTAGGAGTCTCCGTGAAACAGGCCCCAGCGCAATCACTCTCAGTCTGATCGGCAGATTTTCCTCACCCAAATCCTCCAGCCACTGGGTCAGCATATTGAGTCCAGAGCTTTTGCAGATAATGACAGCTTCCTCGGCATCCAGTAAAGGAGACAAGTGCCGCTGCAAAGCCTCCTTAAAGCGAGAATTGTAGAGAGTATGCCAATAGTAACGGATATTGGAAATGGAAGCTGTCAACAAGGAAACTTGGGTTTGTCGCTCATGCTCAAATCCCTGATTAAACGGAAAATTACTAGCCACCACTGAGAAACCCGGTGGACAAATCTGCTCAAGAAACTCAAGCTGTCCTGCGGTCAGACTAGCGCAGTTCAAATGACTGCTGCCACTGAGAAAAAGCAAGACTTTACTAGATTCTATCAAGGTTTGGTCTAGCGACAGAGCATCCAACGTATCCAAGTACTGCTTCATCTTACTCATAGCGGATTTTCCCATCCGTCACTCGAATCTTCCTTCCCCGCCAGTTAATCACCCGCGGACTGAGCAAGACATAGAGGAAAAGCCAAGGCAAGACTAGGTCATTCAGCACCTCGTAGAACACCTCATCAGGATGCGGCCGACCGGATAGAATGTGACGACGATAAGCCAGCATCCAAACCGCCTTGACCAAGAGTAAAAGCAAAGCCAGCAGCACAAAAGGCCAGCCAAGAAAGAAACTAATGAGCAAGGCAGGAAGCGGCAGAAAACTAGGCAGAGCAATTAAAATAATAACCTTCCAGTCCAAGTGCTCCTTCAGATAGATAGAGCTAAAAAGCAGCCAACGCTTCATCTGCAACAGATATCGCTTGGCATCCTTGATAGTGGTCCGGACATTACAAGTCACCCGCGTCTGGATAATCTCAACTCCCTTGCTGCGTAAAAAATCCGCTACAGCCAAATCATCACATAGGTAGTCTTTAATAGCACTGAAGAGCTTCTGCTCCCTAGCCAGTTCAAGTGGCAGGATGTAGAACATTCCATTAATCGAGTGATTGGCTTTGACTTCTGCCATGGTAAAATAAGTAATGAAAGAATTTCCATTGACAAAAGCTGCTACTAGCTTGGACCAAAAATTACTCCGCTCCTGATTATAGGGAATGCCTGTCAAAATAACATTCTCACCTAGATAATCTGTCAATTCTCCCATTTTTGAAAAATCAATGACACTATCGTCATCGAGAACAATTAGATAAGGTCGGGTCAGCTCATCTATAATCTGCTCAATCTTATAACTCTTAGGATTAATCCCCTGAGGGACATCCTCCATGAGAAAAACGCGAATACGCTGGGCATAAGAGGGATTTTTACAAATCTTGTCAGCCACTCGCTGCGCCTCTGGGTCAGACTGATCAATTAGCCAGTAAAACTCAACCGCTTCTGTCTGCTGGAGATTGGCTAATAAATCATTTTCCAAACGAGGGTCACCAGATAGGATGGGCTGAACCACCGTATAAAGCTCCTCTTGAAAGACTGATGAAGAACTCTGCCCTTTTTTCAAATAAGACAAAGACAAGAGCCAACGCAAGACGAAGAGAAGCAGATAAGTAGCAGCCAGCAGGAAAAAAATAAGTTTCATGATTAAAGCTCCTTTCGTAGATAAGCGCCAATCAAACGGATAATCCATCTTTGCGGAAGTAGCTTTATGAGCCAAGCCAGTAGTCGATATCTCTTGCCCACTATAGCATAAGAACGGCCTTGCTGGAGCAGTCTAATGATGCGCCGTGCTGCTATCTCTGGGCTCATCTGCAACTGACTTCCACCCAAAGCATCCTGTAGCTCTGGAGGAAAGATAGCAGTCCGAACCGGTCCTAAAACGTAAAGACAAACCGTCACCTCAGAGCCTTTAAGGTGCAGCTCTTCTTGCAAGGCTAGACAGTAGGTCTGCAAAGCGGCCTTGCTAGCGCTGTAAGCCGCCAGATAAGGATGGGGGCAAAGTGCCGCTAGTGATGAAAGCTGGACAAGTCTTATCTTGCGATTGTGCTCCGCAACCTGCTTCATCAGCCGAATAGGCGCTTGGTAATTAACCTGCGAGAGAGCATTTTCAGCAGCTTCCGAAAGAGATAGCGCTGAACCAAAATTAGCCAGACCGCAGCAATTAATCAGTAGATCTGCCTCTAGCTGCTGGGCAAAATCGTCCACAGCAGCTGCATCCAGCAAATCCAAAACTCTGCAGGAAAGCTTAGCTCTAACTCCAGACAAGTCCTCTTGCAACTGAGTGAGCTTAGCTTCATCTCTGCCGACCAAAACAAGCTGGTCTGTCCTTTGAGCCAGTTCTTTAGCCAGCTGACGACCTATACCTCCCGAAGCCCCCAAAATCACAGCTTTGCTGATTGTTTTTTCCATTTGCATAGATATAGTTTACCAGATTTTGACAAGATATAAAACTAATTGCTAGATTTTACCTTTGTCCTCAAGAAACGAAAAACATTTCTCACTCTCTTCTGAATATGCTAAAATAGACTTAAATGAAATGAAAAAGGAGCATTTATGAAATATCCTAATCTTTTAGAACGTTTCCTGACCTATGTCAAGGTCAACACGCGCTCAGACGAGACATCTGCTACTACACCCAGCACCCAGAGTCAGGTGGACTTTGCCAAAAATATCCTTATCCCTGAGATGAAGAGGGTTGGCTTGGAAAATGTCTACTACTTGCCCAACGGCTTTGCAATTGGAACTCTGCCAGCCAACGACCCTAGCTTTACTCGCAAAATTGGCTTTATTTCCCACATGGATACGGCGGATTTCAACTCAGAAAACATCCAGCCGCAGGTCATTGAGAATTATGACGGCGGTGTGATTCCGCTTGGACAATCTGGCTTTAACCTAGATCCTGCAGACTTTGCAAGTCTCCATAAATACAAGGGCCAAACCCTGATTACGACTGATGGAACAACTCTTTTGGGAGCAGATGACAAGTCAGGTATTGCTGAAATCATGACTGCTATCGAATACCTGTCTGCCCATCCAGAAATCAAGCATGGAGAAATCCGAGTTGGCTTTGGACCAGACGAGGAAATCGGTATCGGGGCTGATAAGTTTGACGCTGAAGACTTCGATGTAGACTTTGCCTACACAGTAGATGGCGGCCCTCTAGGAGAACTCCAGTACGAAACCTTTAGTGCCGCTGGAGCAGAACTGACTTTCCAAGGCCGCAATGTCCATCCAGGAACTGCTAAAGACCAGATGGTCAATGCTCTGCAATTGGCTATTGACTTCCACAACCAACTGCCAGAAGCTGATCGACCAGAGAAAACTGATGGCTACCAAGGCTTCTACCACCTGATGAACCTGACCGGTACAGTCGAAGAAGCTCAAGCAAGCTACATTATCCGCGACTTTGATACAGAGGCTTTTGAAAATCGCAAAGCTGCTATGCGGACCATTGCTGAAAAGATGAACCAAGATCTGGGCAGCGAGCGCGTCATCCTGACCCTCAAAGACCAGTATTACAACATGAAGCAGGTCATTGAAAAAGACATGACCCCTATCCATATCGCCAAGGCGGTTATAGAAAGTCTGGACATCCAGCCTATTATCGAGCCTATCCGTGGCGGAACTGACGGCTCTAAAATTTCCTTTATGGGCATCCCGACTCCCAACCTCTTTGCCGGCGGCGAAAACATGCACGGCCGCTTCGAATATGTCAGCCTAGAAACCATGGAACGCGCTGTCGATACCATCATCGGTATTGTTTCCTATCAAGAGTAAAAAAACGAAACCACAGAAATTCACGAGGAATTTCTGTGGTTTTTCTCACTCTGGTAATTCTATCTTCAAACTCATGTCTGTATTCTGTAATGTCTTCTGTACATCTGCTAAAAAGGCTAGACCGTTGTCAGATGGAGAATACTGGAAGGTGATATGGATGACTTTTTTGTCAAAGCTATCGCCATATCGCTCTACATATTGCTTGCTTTCGAGGAAGTAGATATAGTTATTGAGTTTTTCTTGAAGTTTCAACAAGTGTTCTTCTTCCAGAGATTCTATCCATTTATTCTCATCAATCAATAACAACTCCAGATGGTCATCAGAGACACCCATCGCATCTATACTTGTAACATCTAGTTCAATTTTCTCAACTGTTTTAATGGAACCTACTACCTTTGGTGGATTGTAGTATTTTTCCTTGAATTCCTTGAGAATCTTCTCTACCCTTTCTTCATCACACTGTCTGTATAACGAACTACGGTCTAATACATTACAGAGTCTTTCATAAGTATACGTACGTTTCTGCTCATCTGATAATTTTGAAATACTTTCTATAATATTTCTTACTAACTCATCTGTTTCAATAACAAAGGGAAGGCTTGTATATCTTCTTAAACGACTGCCTTGCATAGAAATATAATCAGTTACCTTATCTAATTTGACTAGGTCAACCGATAAGCTAAAATCTTTCAAGATTTCAAAAGTTCTTTTTGCTATATCCTCATCACCTTCCACATACAGAGGGTACAAGCAATACTCCATCAATACTCCAATATCTGTACTATCAAGCTCATAAGAATCTCGTTGTCGAAAACGATACCTAGCTTCCGTCCCTAGAAAAACTTCAGCTTCTTTTCCTTCTTTCATTATTTCACGATAGTCTTTTAAAAATTTTGATAATTTTCTTTATTTTTCAATTTATATGTCTGCATTTATTTACTCCATTGATTTATTCAACCCAATTCTAGATAATTACTCGGTCTATTTGTTGAACAATAGTGTTAAATTTTTGTAATTGTAAAAATAACTGATTTCATCATAAACTACTTTCTTACTATCTTAACAATGTAGGGAGATTTTTCTAGTTCGAATTAGAGAAAACTTTTCTGCCTCGATTGGTAAAGAACAGTAATACAAATGTCCATACCTACTTTCAACTAAATTATCCTTCTTCCATAGTCCATTTCTATTTAAAAATTCTATATCGTCAGAAACAATCGTTACCCATGAATTAGGTTTATCTAAATTATCATCACTTCGTTGAAAAATATCCCATTTCTGTTCATTAAACCAAATATGATCTATAATTTTATATTTTTTTTCAACCTGTTTTTCTGTCAAATATTTTCTATATTGTTTCAACTCTGAATCAAATAATTTATAGCCATTATTCTCTGATAAAGGATCATAAGAAATCAAATAATATCCTGTACTATCACAATCAAAGTATTGATGTTCAATTCCATCAACCACTATGTATAATTTATCCATCATCCCTCCACGTATTCAACACATGACAGGCATTTTCTACTTAAGTGGTGATACATAAACTCTTGCTTCATTTATTCTATCATAAGAAGGAACTATTTGTTATTCTGTGGTATCATCCCAGAGGGGGGGATAGATAGTTAACGGGCATTCCTTCCTTGGCATAGTATCGATTAATAATAACTATGTCTGCTAAAAAATCTAAAAATTTTGTTTTTGCTTCTTGGAATGTATTATAAACATGCTTTCCATTAAAGCTTCCTCTATCCATTGTTCCGTATTTTATCCCCACATAGAACATCTCCTACTTTTATATACTCTAAAATTCTTTATTTTTCCCTTCAATTTAATTTATGTCTATTTCCTTCCTTCTTCTCTCTCCATACTTAGGATTAATTATACTAAATAAACGAATTTGTTCTTCTTGAAGAAGGCTATTATAACGTTCAAAATCTCCATTAGCATTAGTCCATGCATTCTTTGATGCTATTCTAGTAACATATGATTGCAAAAGATAATAAAGAATATCTTCCTTATTATCAAATTTTTTCTCAGAATTTATTTTGCCACGTTCGACACCAACAATGTAGTAATGATCGCCCTCTAAATAAATAGTACGTCCTTCCGGTAAGAATAGAGATGGTTTTTCTTCTGTAAATAAATCCGACTGATTAAGATTTGTCTCCCCTATTTTTAATAGCAATTCCATTAATTCTTGCTTTAACTGCATTATTTTTACCTCATTCAAATTGGATAACATCTTCCCAGTCTAGTTTTGTTGGTTTCATTTGTATTCTCCTAGTGCAAGTTCTACTCTCAACATAAAACATCATAAATCAGGCTTCTATTTCTCTTCCTCAATAGGCTACGCCATCTTTTATCCATTTTTTAGTTTCTAAATCCAAATTAAAATAGAAATCTCTTCGACTTTTCCGACACATCAAAAGGTACTAATCGGAAATTTTACCTTTGCATATTATAACATATTGGGACTTAGGTAGTGCTGAAAAAACAAAGTGCTCTAAAAAAGAGAAGATGATTGTCTCCTCTATATTTCACTAGTCTTTTCACTCCGGTAATTCTATCTTCAAACTCATATCTGTATTCTGCAATGTTTTTTGAGCAGCAGCTAGAAAAGCTAATCCGTTGTCAGAAGGGGAATATTGAAAGATGACATGGATGACTTTTTTATCAAATTTATCGCCGTATCGTGCCACATATTGCTTACTTTCGAGGAAGTAGATATAATTGTTAATTTTTTCCTGCAGAATTTCCAGATGGACTGCTTCTATTTCTTCCTCCCAGCCAACTGAATCCACCAGAAGAAGCTCTAAATGACTATCAACTATACCAATAGCGTCAAGCTCGCTTGGTTCCAGTTCTGAAACAATGGCTTGGGTGACAATTTGTGTAAATTCCTCTGCTGTGAAAAGACGACGGCTATTTTTAGGATTCTTCAAAATAAAGGAAGGATGATCTTCGATGAAGAGCTTACCAGATTCTTCTCGTGTATACTGTTTTTTAGATTTCCAAAAACCATATTGCGCATAAGTCATCAACTCTTTGCCAGTATGTTCTCCCGACATGTAACTATCTGCAGCTTCTTTGGGGATTTCTCTTATCACTTCTGGGTAGGTAATATTAAAAGTTGGATAACGCAAGAAATACTTATCACCATCTTGGCAGATTTCCAACATGTCTTTTTGACTTACATAAATTGATTCCATTCTTATCTCCTTTGGCTTTTACCAAATATCTACTAATTGTTTATTCCCTATTTATTGGCTGTTCTTATGATGTAATCCACCTTACTATAAAGGCCAGTGCCCTGTTTCAGCATAAATCATAACTTCATATGCTCCCCTAGAAGATTCAAATGCTCTATCAATCAGTTCTTTAGTAATAGGATAGCGAACTTCTGGTCCCATGACCCCGCCAATTTCTTTAAAAAAGCTAATTTCGTAATAGCCGTCTGTTTCATATACAATAAATCCGTTGCCTCTATGTACAATTATCTAAATCAATTTGAAGTTTTATTAATTTCTCATGAAAATACTGCAATGCCTCTTTATTTGGCATTAGGCCATCTTTATAATTCTTTTCTGTAATTAAAGTATCTCGTATTGCCATTTTATATTTCCTTTATTAATGCCAAACAACCTTTATTTCACTTTAACTCTCTTCAGTTGGAAGATGATCTAGATTTATTGGTTTAGGATTTAAACGTTTCAATACTAATTCATAAAAAAAATTATTATTTAACCTATCAGGTGAACTTAAAGTAAAGTTATTCATAATTAATAACGGAATAAATTCCGAACCAATTGTATTATAACCCGTCAAATACTCTAACCCATAATTTAAGTTTTTCGGATTTTCAGTACCAACTGTCCAGTAGGCTCCTTTAGCTTGTAAGCGAAAAACCTCACCAAGATAAACCCAGCTATTAAAGAAATCGTCAATATTTTCAGGATCATTTTTGACATCATTCTCTCGAACGAATTGAGCCAAATCCTTCAAGCTTTCTAAACTCATATCTAGATGATAACCTTGCTTACTAGCTTTTTGCTTTATTGCATCCAAGGTATCATCAATATAAAACATAAATTCCTCAAAATTTTCCTGTATTTTTTCTTTATCTAATGCCATTTAAAATTCCTCAATTAATCCAAAACACAGAATGCAATTTTCTCAAAAAAACTATTCTACTTTAGCTGACAAAGTTCCTTACTCTACATCATAGAGACTTAGTCGAGATACAAATGATACTCAATTAACGATCTCCTCGATTGTGGTCTCTCTATCTCTCATCAAATCATAAAATCCTACATGAACACCCTCCTCATATAGCCAGCATAAGTCTGTACCGTATGGAGCTTCAAAAATTTCCAGCATAACCAGAGCAATTTTTACAATGCTATTTGCTCCTAAAATTGTGAAATTTTTTGAATTAGCTAGGTAAGCTTCATCATCTTCGATTGATAACAGTGTCCAGCCATTTAATTGTGGAATAGCAGATTTCTCGCGATAGGAATAGCGAATAGCTTTTCCATCAAGAATATTGTTTGAAACGACAAAACCACCAAAATCATTGTTATTAATTTCTACCATCTTCATACTCCTTTATAATATCAAGCAGACTACTTCTCCAAGAATATTCTTCCGCATAGTCTAGACACGATTTACCAGATTTGTTTTTTTACTTATAATCTGAACCAGCCTCCAGTAAAAGCTTATATAGAGGTTCTAACTCTTCCGTTGCTAATTTTAATAACGTTACTGAGTAAGTCATCGGAATAGAACCAAATTTGTCAACAGCATTTACATCTATTCCTGCCTCAATGAGTAATTTCACCACCTCATATGCATATGCTGTTTTAGGCCGCCAATTAGCTTGGAAGAAATAATGAAGAGCATTTCTGTTTTCTTTTTTTGACAAAAAATTCACCTCTACCTTCTCAGGCAGCAGATATTTAATAATTTTCAATTTCTCTTCCGGTAAATCATCGTTAAGCATTGCCGTGCATAACAAATTAAGGTTTGTATATTTATCAATTTGTGTTATGTCACCATTGTAACTCTCTATAAAATCATTATATGTCCCATTTTGAACAATATCGAAAATATCCATCTTATCTCCTATTCAAACTTATTTCCTTCCCTCTTTCTATTCTGTAGGCTGCTCTTCAGAATTTTGCTGTCTCAAGTCTTGCAAGGATTTATCAACCACCTTCTTAATCGTCTCGTCATCAGCTCCAGGGATATGGTAATGAGAGTTACTATTATCACTAGTGGAACTTTCCGTTTGAGCGCTTTCCACAGTTGCAGTTGAGGAATTAGACTCGGAAGAAGCCGATAAACTAGATGTTCCCTCATTAACCTTAAGTGCATCGTTTAACTCTTTATAATTAATCTTCTGCTGCTCAACAGGTCTATAGAAGACTGCAAAGGAGAGAAGCAAAACTAAGGTCACACCGATACCTGCTAATGTCCTTTTATTAGCCTCTGCCGCAGGAATCTTTACTCCTTTTGTACTAAGCTCTTTCCATTCAGGATGCTCTTCTTCCATTGCTTTTTTCTGTTGCCAAAAAGGAACAAGCAGAAAATGATTTACTGGTATGACAGATGCCATGGCTGTTGCCAAAAGCGGGATAAATCTAGAAGAACTAACTATTAGCATACAATCTAGTACGGCAAATAAAATGAAAAGGAAAATCACTAAAGCAAGACGAATTCTATACTCCTTTTTTATCTGTAAATATTTCTCTTGGGACATTTTATTACCTTTCTTGTTCTTCTGTTGATTTTAATTTTGTTTGTTCGTTTTATAAAGGGTACGGCCATTACTTCTGTAAGCCACTAATTCTATCACTTAAATATCTCTTAGCACACACTAGTCTTTCGCTCCTTCAGCAACCAAATCATAAGGGAAATACGGGACACCTTCCAATTCTTTGTAATCCAAGCCCTTGAGTTTGCAGAGAGCGCCAGATTCAAAGGACCAGTAACCATAATAATTATCAATATTCTCTTTATGCAGGTCATACCAACCAGTATCCCGATGTCCAGAATACCATTTCTTAGTTACATATTCTTTCAGCAGTTTGAGGGCCTGTTCAGCATTCTCTTCTTCAATAATTTTCCTAGTAAAGCCATAGGGTCTTGGAAAATTATAGTTTATCCGAATTTTCCAATCTGGTTGACGTGATTGAATCAAGTAATCAATCAAATAATCCTCTGGATCATCTTTCTTGACCAAATCAACCAACTTATCAAAAGTCTCTTCATCAACCTCTAACAAGATACCTATAGAAAGCACCCGAACCATTTGAAGATAGCCAGAATTGCTCTGCCAAACTGGAAGAAGGCTATTGACAAAGTTAATATATTCCTCCTTAAAATCTTCAATAGGATAACCAGCTGTATAGGTAGCTAGCATTTTCTTTTCTTGATAAATAGATATATCTTCTTGAGTTAGTTTAATTACTTCGTCAGTTGGACGTTTATAAGGATTAATTCCTAGTTTAAGCTGGTTTAATTCTTGTAACCATTCGTTAATCATCATTTCATTAAATTTAATGAATTCATTGATTTTTTCTTCTATAAATATATTATCCCTTTTCACCACTTATCCTCCTACGGCCTTAAAGCGCCTTCTTTTAAGTTAATGAATTTTTAACTTATTCCCAGCCTTATTGATTATTATTCTGATTTTCTTCCTCACGTTGTTTATGAAGATCCTCAAGAAATTCCTTCTGAACTTGCTTTAGCATGCTACTGTTCGGAATTTTACTATTAGTAGAGCTGTCTGCTTTCGAGGAAGATGTATCTTCTGTATTTTGCTGTTCAGACGATTCTTCTAATATATCTGTTGAGGATTGGGCTAGCTCCTGATTCTCAATGCTTTCATATACTTTAGGATCAATGATAATAAATGGCTTTGTCACAACTGGCCTATAAAGCGAGAAGAAAGAAACAATGAGTACAAGCCCAGTACCAATAAATACCGAAACTGATTTTAAAAGATTTTCGCTTAAAATCTTTATGTCTTTTCCCTTAATTTTCTTCCAATCAGGATGCTCAGCTTCGATTGCTTTTTTGCGTTGCCAACAAGGAAATAGAAACCCAAAATTAAGTCCAAACATCGTAATTGTAAAAATAGACATAAAACTATGATATGGAGAATGATTTGCAATCATAACAAGTGATAAAACAGCTCCTAAAATCACAAGCAATATGATGAAGAGCAAGCGAAGATTCGCTTCTTTCTTTAAAATCAGATATTCTTCTTTGGTCATTTTTCTCTCGTTTCTTTTTTATGATTCAAATTTCACTACTTAAATATTTTACAATTTTTTAGCAATCAATCCCTTAATCTAACTTTCAAATTATAACTTTATCTATCTCTACTCTCCACTTTCGTCTTGTCTGACCGACGAAGCATCTGATTGATTGTCTCCTTGACTGTCTCCAGTGCTGGCTGAACTATCTGATTTTGGAAAATCCAAACTATACTCAGTTTCTGTACTAATTGCCGGAAGATCAATATCTACTATTTCCTGATTTTGAACAGGATGATAATAAGCGAAAAAGGCCCAAACCATATAAACAAGAATGGCTGGATATACAATCAGATGTTTTCCCCAAAAATTTCCAGAAGCTTCAGTACCTCTTGTAGACATTCCTTTCAATTCTGGATACTGATTCTCGTATTGTTTCTTTTTTGTCCAATACGGCCTTGATATAAAAATACCTGCAAACACAACTAAGCCAATTGAAATATTTTCAAAGATTAGATTCCTAGATCCTGAATGAATTAAAATAAAGGATAGAATAGCTCCTGTAACTGCCGTTAGCAAGAATATAAGGCGACTATAAATAGCTTCTTTTTTTATTCTAAGATATTCTTTGATGGGTAGTTCTTTTTCTGTCATGATGACAATCCTTTCATCTATCAGTCTCTGTTTATTTTAACACAATATCAATCAAATAAGTATAGGGTTGTGAAAATCAAAAACGAATGATGGTCTTAGACTTGACTTGGTCTTCATCATTCGTTTGATTGTTGTTTTACATTAAAATGTAAGCTTAGCTAATCTGAACAGTTTTCTGTTGCCCGTCTGCTCCTGTAAAGCTGATGCTTCTGGTTGCTGGATTATAGCTGAAAGTCTCTGGGCTGACACCGTAGAACTGAGAAAGTTCCTGCAATTTCTGGTTGAATGCTTCCTCTGTCATGCCAAAACTCGCTGCTAAGCTTGATTGACCAATTGGGTTTGTTGCTGTCAAAGCTTCTGCTGGTTTGTCAGATTGGTTTTGAGCTGCTTCTCTAGTGGTAGATTCGGAAGGTAGATTGCCATTTTGCGCAGTTTCTGGAGCACTGCTGCTTGATACCTGACCAGAAGCACGCTGTTCAGCCAGTGCTTTCAAGAAACCTTTTTGTACCGCATAGGCATCTGCTGCTTGACGCTCGTCTTCTGACAAGTCCTTCTTGTAAATATAGTGCTCGTGATCCAGATGGGCTACACGATAGCCTTGCTCATCGGCTCCGACCATATCCTGCAGATTAAAGTGATAGTCATCATCGTTGCTATGCTGAGAATCGGACTCGCTTGTTCCCTTAGGATTGACAAGTGACTTCTGGAAGGCCAGGATTTCCTTAAGCAGCTCTTTCTTGTCTGTAGCTCTCTGTCCAAGCTTATCAAAAAGCTGGTCCAGCTGCTGGTATTGCAGCTCACTTCCTTGATTCTTTTCCAAATACTGATGGATAGACATGAGAAGATTATAAAGCTGTTGATAAGCTTCCTGATTTTCCGTATTAGATGGCTCTTCCTTTTGTCCAGCAATGGTCCGGCTCATCTGGTCCAAAAGCTTCTGACTTGCTGTCAGCAGAGCTTGCTTATCTGAGCTGCTGATCTTTAGTTCCTTGCCTAGTTCCAAGATTCTAGCTGCATAGTCTGCTCGGCTGTTCTGGTCCTTTACTTCTCCTAGCAATTCCTGCGCTTTTCCAAGGAAGACAAGGGCTTGAGCACTCTTCTCGCTATCATCTGAGGTGCCAAAATCATCATAAATCCCCTTCAAAAAGTCATAAATCATGGCTTTGTAGGTTGGCTGATCGGGCTCTCCCTGATCCAGCTCTGTCTTTTCAGAGGACGGAGAAGGTCGGCCGCCAGCAAGGGCTGCTGCAATCTCTTTTTTAGTTTGATAGAGAGCAGGAAAAAGCTGCTGGAGATTGGTCGCTTCTATAAAGGCTTGGGACTTATAGAGAGTCAAGGTCAGCCCAGCTGCTTTTCTGCGCAGCTCAGGGCTCAAGCGACCATCCTCCAATGCTTGGTAGAAATAACGAATATACTCAACCGCTGTGACGCCTGTCCTATCATGATAATCTTCTAAAGCGGATAATACTTGTCCTATCTCTGCCATTTCAGCTTGATTCTGCCCAGCATAAGCATTTTGCAGACGCTGCAGCAAGTCAGCTTTCTTCAGCCCATAGCTATCCGTGTCAAGTCGGTTCATTCTCTCCAAAAGTCCTTGATAGCTCTTGTCCAGCTCGGTCTCTTGGATTGGCTTGACCGTCTGATCCACATGGATAAACTGCTTATCAAAGTTATCCAGACTGCTCAGATAACCAGCTGTTGAGTTGCTTGGCAGCTTCTTCATGGTTTCTACAAACTGCCCCAAAGCAAGCTCAATCCGCCGCTGCATAAGAGGATCATCGGCATAGAGACGCTGACTGTCTGCTTTTAGGCTTTCTACTTTTTGCAAAACAGCAGCCTCATCATAATCGCCCTGCTCATACTTAGATTGAATCTGAGGCAGACGATTTTTCAAGGCTTCTGCTGCGCCCTTGGACTGGATTTTGATATAGTGGTTATGGTCGCCATGAGGAATAACAAACTGACCATCTTCCACCTGCAGACTGTAAGGCGAAAGACCTGAGCGCAAGGCTGTTGTGTAGAGTTCATTCATGAAGTCCAGCTCTGCATTACCCGTTACCAGAGGAATACGAACATGCTCCTTGCGAACAGCATAGGGGTGGATATGAGTCGGATCGTAGGCTTGGTCAGGGTTATTAAAGACAAAGAAACCGTTTGAGATGCGAACCGCCTCCTTGGGAACGCCATAGGTCTGGGAGATATAAGCAATCTTTTCCTCATCGCTGGCATCGCGTGAATAGCGTTCAGCGTCATTGACTGCTGCTGACGGTTTTACTGGTTGCTGCTTGGCCAAGACCTTCTCAGCTGCTTGAATCTGTTCAGCAGTCAAGTCTTTCTTGTAAAAGTAATGAGCATGGTCTCCGTGCGATACCATGTAGCCTTGGTCGTCCTTGCCAATAACAGCCTCCGCATGAAAACCATGGTCGTGCTCAGGCTGTGACGGTAGCTGAGGCTTCAAAGCTTGCAGTGGATCGCCCAGCGGCTCGTAAGTATAGCCAATAGGAATCAAGCGGGCAATCTTCGCTTCTAAGTCCGACAGCTTGTCATAAGGAATGAAATGATGGTGGTCTCCGTGGGGTATAACAACCCCATTTTCTGTCCGACGGCTGATTTTCAGCGGGTCAAACACCACGCCGTCCCCTTCATGGTAGCGCTGAGACTGAGGCAGGGCATAGAGTTGCTGCAGCAGACTTGGCAACGATGGCTGAGATGATTGAGACGGCTGGAGCGGATTGGACGGACTCGGCTGAGTGGTCGCTAAGCCAGGACTCGGCTGCTCAATCTTTGAATGATTTGGCAGCTTTGGAGACGGATTTGAGACAGGTCCCCCCTGATTGATAGCACTATTCTGATTCCATGTGTTGGAAGAAGTTATTGTCCTGCCGTAGTCAGGCGGATTCACCCGTCCGCCAGCCCGCCTGCTATTCCAGTAGCTCTGAGCCGCAGCCAATTCTGCTGGCGACAAGTCGCTCTTGGGAATATAGTGAAAATGCCCGCCATGCGGCACGATAAATGCATCGCCAGTATCCTCGATGACGTCAGAGGGACTGAACGTATAACCATCATCCGTCCTGTATCCCCCTTGACCTTGGTAAGAAACTCCTGCAAGGTCTGCGGCTGTCTTTCCCGCAGCTAAGGACTTGCTAGGCTGGCTGAAATCGCGGGTTTTGCTTGATTTTGCAGTGGAAGATTTGCCACCATCGCCTTCTTCCTTGGTCTTATGCAGCTTCTTCTGCCGAGCAATCTCATCCACCGATCGGACATTACTGGTATGCTTGGCATCCTTGAGGTAGAGATAATACTTCCCCTCCACCTTAATGATATAACCATCCTTGACCTCATTGACAATATCTGCTTCCTGCAGCGTGTAGTTAGGATCTCGGATAATCAGCTCTTCGCTGATAATGGCATCAAAAGGCACCTTTCCATCAAAGTAATGATAATGGTCTCCATGGGAAGTGACATAGCCCTGATCTGTGATTTTCACGACAATCTGCTCTGCTTCAATACCTTCCTCATCATTGATTTGGTCAGATGTCAAATTTTTATCCAACTTGTCACCCGAAGTCTTGTCCTCAATATAGGCTACTTTGTTATCTTTGGTCTGAGTTCGAGACTGAGTTTGCCATTGGATAAGCCCGTAAGTTCCAAGACCGAGAGCTAATACAGCCGCTGAAGCAAGGAAATATTTCTTTTTCATGGTTGTCTTTTATCCTTTCAAATCTTTAGCTAAAACAGCTAGATTTTTTTCTAAATTTTCTAAATAAGATAGTTGGTTGGCTGGGTCTGCTTCCAGAGGATTCAGCTCCTTGATTTGTACACCGGTCGCCTTGACCAAGGTTTGAGCCACTTTAGAAGAAGCATTGCTTTCCACAAAAATGGTCTTCACCTGGTGCTCCTTGACAAAGTCTTCTATCTCTGTCAGCTGACGCGGACTAGGCTCCTGCTCCGGTGAAATACCAGCAATACCCAGCTGGGTCAGCCCGAAGCGCTTGGCCAGATAAGAAAAGGCTGTATGCTGGGTGACAAAGGTTTTGTTGGGCACTTTATCAAAAATATCCTGATAGCGTTCTGTCAGCTCTTTGGCCTCTTCTTGAAATTTTCGAGCATTGGCCTGATAAGTATCCCGATGGTCGCTATCCAGCTCCGACAGTCTGTCGGCGATAATCTGGGCTTCCTTCGCAGCCTTCTGAGGATCCAACCAGGTATGGGGGTCATAGAGCGTCTTCTCATCCACTCCCTCTCCAGCCTGGACATCTTCCAAGCCTGCAACCCGATCCAGCTCCATTCCCTGGGAAGCCTCAAGAACTTGAACCTTGGAATTCTTGAGACTAGGATTCAGCTCGCCAGCCCAGGACTCCAAGGTCCGTGAGTGATAGACAAAGACATCTGCATCATAGATGGCTGCCACGTCATTGGCCGAAGGCTCAAAATCATGAATACCGCTACTAGACTGAATCATGCGCACGTCATTCAGATCACCCGATACAGCCTTGACCATGGAGTAGATAGGATAAAAGCTGGTTACAATTCTCAAGCCTTGCGACGAACTGGATGGACTGGATTCTTTTTGAGACTGACAAGCCCAGAGACACAAGGCCAGGGCCAGTAGGCTAAGGCAAGCTGAGAATTTTAAAGCGCGTTTCATAATATCTCCTTAACTAATTATTAACCGGTTTATTAACTGGTTAATATCATACACTTTGTCAACTTCTTTGTCAAGTTTTTTAAGAAAATAAAGAAAAAAGGAAGTAGGATTCATTCCCACTTCCACTTTGCTTTTAATTCCAATATATTGAAAGGTTATTTATTATGACTATTCAAGGATAGAATAAGATTGGACAGATGCTTCTCTCAAGCTTAACTGTTTGAAATTCCTTTTCCAACTTTCAGACCGGCAAACGACAATCTGGAACACAAAAATCTAGCTCTATATCGCCTCTGTAGTGAAACTACGGCTTTCCAGCACCTTCAGCATGGCATCAGCTGTGTCCAAGGCTGTGAAAAGTGGAACTCCGTGCTCAATAGCTGAGCTGCGGATTATTTGACCATGCTTATCTGCTGTTCGCTTGGTTCCGACCGTGTTGATAATAGCCTGAACCTTGCCCTTGCGGATATAGGCTGGGATGTCCTTGTTATCATCACTGCCGATTTTTTCTACCAGACGGACGTGTAGGCCATGATTTTCAAAATAGGAGGCTGTTCCCTTGGTTGCCCAGATACCATAGCCAATATTGGCAAAACGCTGAGCCAGCTGTAGGGCTTCTTCCTTGCTGTCGTCTGCAATAGTAAAGACGACATTTCCAAAGTTTGGCAGATGGAGATAGGAAGCTTCAAAAGCTTTATAGAGTGCTTTTTCGAGTGTGCGGTCGCTGCCCATGACTTCACCGGTAGACTTCATTTCAGGCCCCAAAAGACTGTCAACCTTTGCCAGCTTGGTAAAGGAGAAGACTGGCGCCTTGATATGAACCATGGAACTTTCTGGATGGAGACCATCTTCATAGCCCAGCTCTGCCAAAGTTTCCCCAAGAATCAAACGAGTCGCTACTTGCGCCATCGGAATATCGGTTACCTTTGACAAGAAAGGAACAGTCCGGCTGGCCCGTGGATTGACCTCAATGACATAGACCTGCTCATCTTTGATGACGAACTGAATATTCATCATGCCGATACAGTTCAGTCCCAGAGCCAAACGCTTGGTATAGTCTGCAATGGTATCCTTGACTTTCTGCGATAGGGTTTGCGGCGGATAGGCTGCCATGGAATCCCCTGAGTGGACTCCTGCCCTCTCGATATGCTCCATAATCCCAGGAATTAAGAC
>JABZYU010000033.1:0-20282 GCA_015264985.1 Streptococcus sanguinis
ACTCAAATCATTTAGCAAAAGTAAGTGCTTTGTGATTGGAGACGCTCTCCTCCAACTCCAATAGAAAAGCTTTTCTATCAAGGCCACTGGCATAACCGGTCAGCTTGCCGTCGCTTCCGACAATCCGGTGACAGGGAATCAGAAGGGAAATCGGATTATGACCGATAGCGCCACCGACTGCTCTAGCCGAGCCAATTTTACCGTAATCGGCTTGTAATTCTCGTAGAATGTCTGAATAGGTAGCCGTTTGCCCATAAGGAATCTTCTGCAGCACTGTCAGAACCTTGCTTCTGAACTCAGTTACTTGAGGTGCCAATGGAATTTCATTTATTGCGGGATTTTCTCCCTTAAAATAAGCATCCAGCCAAGCAGAGACGCGTCGGCTGATTTCTGTCTCCTCCTGCTGCGCTTGCTCCAGATCATAGCCTGCCCCAAAATATTTCTGATTCTCCAGCCAAAGCCCCAACAAGGCATTTGCGTCCGTCAAGATAAGAATCTGGCCAATCGGTGATGCATAATAAGTCTTGTACATATTTTTTTCTTTCTTCGATCTTCTTGATATGCCTTATTATACCACTTTTGTCTTAACTTTAGCCACAATCCCATCTGGGTCTGTGACTTCTAGCTCTTGGGAGCTAATCCATCGGACTGGCGCCTGCAAGTCCAGAGCATTTTCATAAATAGCTACTAGGTCTTCTTTTCCTTGAACTTGCGCCTCAAAATAGGCTAGTCCCAGTTGCTTCGGTTGGCGATGATTCAAGTGAGAACCTCCCCATTCATTGACTGCTAAATGATGATGATATTTTCCGGATGCCAGCCAGCTAGCAGAAGGTACAGAAAATTTATCCTCCAAGCTTAGAAGCTTTTGGTAAAAATGACTGGCAGCTCTGCTATTTTTCACAGACAGATGGACATGCCCCATACGAGTGCCTTTTGCAATACTAAACGGTTGGACTTCCTGACCCAGTTCATAGATTTCTTGAGCCGCCAGCGCTTCCGTCACTCCGATAATGCGACCATCTTCTCGAATATCCCAATCAGCCTGAGGCTTGTCTCGATAAAGCTCAATGCCGTTGCCTTCTGGGTCCTCCAGATAAATGGCTTCACTATAGCCATGGTCCGCTCCTCCAACCATAGGAACTTTATTTTCTGATAAATGCTTCAGGATATCCGCCAAGGCTTGACGGCTCGGAAGCAAAAGCGCCAGATGATAAAGACCGTAAGCCGACTTGACTGACTGCCGGTCACTGGGCGCTAAGAGTTTCACTAGCGCTTGTCCGTCCCTACCCAAAGCCACCTGTCCGTCCTGCTCTTCCAAAAGTTCCAAGCCTAAAACACGCTGATAAAAATCCTTTTGTCTTGCTAGGTCGGCTACATAAAGTGCCACCTCTCCTAGATAAATCTTGCTTTGATATTCAAAAGTCATGTTTTTCTCCTCTCTTAAATTTAGAATTTCAGCAGTCCGCCTGCTCCTTCTTTTTTTATTTCTCCAAAACAGAGATAGGTTCCTTGATGCGGATGCCTGCCTTTCCATTTGCTTCGAAAGATTATTTTAAATTGTAATTATTTGCGTTACATCTATTAGTATAGCACATCTTAATGTAATGTCAACAATTACATCTCAGAATGTTATTCACCAAAAAAACAATCTGTTCACTAGGAAACAGATTGTTCTTTAATTTCTTTTTCGGTCGCTGCGACGACCTCGTCAAGACTGGTCTGAGCCAACTCAGCTTCCATGGCTGCCTGAATAGCCGCCAAGCGGTCGTCTAAGACATTGTGAATGTTCTTGCCGATAGGACAATCTGGATTGGGCTTGTCATGAAAACTAAAGAGCTGGCCGCTCTTGCCTAGACACTCAACCGCACTATAGACGTCCAACAGACTAATATCTTTCAAATCTTTGGCAATCTCTGCTCCTCCAGTCCCACGAGCAACGGTAATCATCCCGGCATTCTTGAGCTGGGACAGGGTCTTGCGAATAATAACTGGATTGACGCCAACACTGCCAGCAAGAATATCACTGGTCAGTTTTTGTTTTTTTCCCTCCAAAGCCAGTACAATCAGCATATGGGTGGCAATGGTAAAACGGCTAGAAATCTGCATTTTTTCTCCTCCCTCATCATTTTCTCTCACTATTATATCTCAAAAATGGTGTAACTTCAAGAGTTACGACTGGACTTTAAGAAAGCTGCAATCTCATCTGCGTAGCCTTCCCGCTCACTGATTTCCCGCAGCAGGTCGTGGTTGTGGGTATGGTGGATACCATTGACCAAACTCTCCCGATAAATCTCATAGTAAGGCAAGTGGAGCTCCCGAGCCAATCTCAGCTCCTGCTCCACATCGTAGGCCACGCGCCGAAGGTCGACATCAGCCAGACCCGTCTCATCAATCTCTAAAATGGCATACTGGGCTCGCAAGTCCTGGCGCAAAGCCGAATCTAGAAAGAATGGCTGACCAATAGAGCCGGGATTGATAATCAGCTGGCCCTTAGTCCCATAACGAAGAAACTGCTGGTGAATATGACCATAAACAGCGATAGCGCAGTCATTTCCCTCAAAAAGGCGGTCGAAATCGCTCTGCTCGCCAATATGAATCAGCTCCCGCCCCCAATTCTTATCTGGCAGATGGTGGCTAACCGCAATCTTCATGCCTTCTACTTCTGTCAAGACCTGTAGAGGAAGTTCCTGCATATGGTCAATCTCTTCAGGACGGATTTCCTCTAGAACAAAATGGCAGAGCCGGGTCAGGTAGAGATGGCTGGGACGAGCCAAATCCAGCTTTTGGTGCAGGGCATGCCAGAGGCTGTCTTCCCAATTCCCCCTGACCTGGAGGCTGATCTGCAGCTTCTCCATCCTATCTAAGATATTTCTGCGACCGGTTCCTGGCAGGAGCAAGTCCCCCAAAAACCAATAGTCTGTCACCTGCTGGCTTTCCGCATCCGCCACTACTGCTTCCAAGGCTGTGCTATTCCCATGCACATCGGATAATAAGGCAATTTTTCGTGTCATCGTGTGTCTTTCTCTTTCTTTACAAGGAATATTATATCAAAGTTCAAAAAAACTTCCACCCATCAAGTGAGTGAAAGTTTTGAAGTGTTTTTTTCAATCAACAGACTTAAGTGCTTCCAGCATATCCACCCGTCTGAGGCGGTAGTTGACAAAGAAGCCAAGCAAGGTCAGAATAAGAGTCACTGCTGTTAGAGGAAACAGATAGACTGAGGGACTTACTTGAGGGTTTAAGCTGATAATGCTAGGCGCAACCTTCTCAATCAAAAAACGATGCAGGAAGAAACCGCCTAGAAGCCCAACTGCCATCCCAATCACTGAAAGAATAATGGTCTCTCGATAGATATAGAGGGTCACTTCCTTATTATGGAAGCCCAAAACCTTGATGGTGGACAGCTCGCGAATCCGCTCGGCCACATTGATATTGGTCAGATTGTAGAGAATGACGATTGCTAAAAGAATGGAAATCAGCACCAAAACCAGCATTGTATTATTAAGAGAATCAGCTAGAACGTTGAACTGCTTCACCATGCTAGCATTTTGAGAAACACTCTTGACAGACTTGAGGCTCATAAATTCATTGGCCTTGTCCACAATATTTTTGCTAGAAGAGTCCTTGAGCCTTACTAAATAAGCGTTTTTTTCAGGCTTCTTCCCGTAAATTTTCTGGTAGTCAGTTGCCTTCATGAAGGCAAAATGCCCAAAATGATTCTCATTAACTGCTGCGAGCTTGATAGATTTGCCATTCAGCTCTATACTGCCACCGGGGCTAACTCCAGCTATACGGGCCAATTTATCCGACACGACCGCACCGTCTTTAAGAGTCAGCTTCTGCTGCTTGTCGGGACTTTCTAACGAGATGAACGGTTCAAAATTTTCATTGTCCGTAACCATTAAAGTGACTGACTCTGTCTCTTTTCTTCCTTTGTATTTCTCTGTCAAGGTTTCACTATAGATTTCCTGATAATCAGCAATCGAGCCATCTGACAGCATCTTTTTCAGCTTGTCTTGCTCAGCTTGATTCTCCCCAGGATTGACAGCGACAATCAAGTCGTATCGCAGAATCTCCTCAAACTGACGTTTTGGAATACCACCAATAGAAGATTGGAGCCCTAGGCCAGCAAAGAGCAGGGCAACAGAACCTGCTACGCCAAAGATGGTCATAAACATCCGCTGCTTATAGCGAAAGATATTGCGGGCAGTGACTTTATGAGTAAAACTGAGCCGTTGCCAAATGAAGGTCAGTCTCTCCAAAAATATCTTAGAGCCCTTTACTGGAGGCTTGGGCAAAAGCAAGTGAGCTGCTTCTTCTGCTAACTCCCGCCTCGCCACCAAATAGGCAGGGAGAACACTGGACAGAAGAGAGAGTCCAAGGGCAAATAAACTATAGGAGACATAAAAATATGCATGAGGGGCAGAAAGCACCATCCCTCTGGTAATAATAGAAGAAATCACTCCCGACAAGAAATAATGTCCCAGCAGAATCCCTATGAGGGTACCTAGACTCCCCGCCACCAAACCGTAAAGAGCAAACTTGCGAATGATATCTCGGCTATGATAGCCTAGAGCCTTGAAGACGCCTGCATTCGTTCGCTCCTCATCGACAAAGCGAGTCATGGTGGTAAAGGTCACCATAGCTGCCACCAGATAGAGCACCACCGGGAAGATATTACCAATCGACGCAATACTATTCATGGAGTTTTTATACATATGATAGCCATTCCCACCTGGCAGAGACTTGCGGTCATAGCTATGATAGGCCGGCTCTTTCAAACGACTCAGGTTTGCCTTAGCGTCTGCTAGCTTGTCCTTGCTAGCTGATAAGTCTTTCTCTGCCTGTGCCAGCTCAGATTTTTTCTGATTGAGTTGAGACTCAGCTTCCTGAATCTGCTGCTGGCTCTGGCTGAGCTGGGCAGGAGGGAGGATAGAAGCGGATTGAGTTGCTGCTAGCTGGCTTTTTTGCTGGTCCAGCTGACTCTGAGCTTGCTCTAATTGCTTTTTACCTTGGGTCAGCTCGCTCTCAGCCTGAGCAATCTTATCTTCACCCTTCTGAATGGTGCTTTTGGCATCTGCCTCTAATTGCTTAAACCGGACCACTCCGTTATCTTCAAGGCTCTTGTCCAAAGCAGTCTGGTGCTGCTCCAAACGCTCCTGATAGCTTTCAGAGAAGGGACCCAGCTTTTCTAAATCATGGTAGCGTAGGCGAGCAATACTGTAAACATCTGTATCAAAGGCCTTAGGGCTGACTACAGCATAGGCTGATAAAGCCCCGCTACCACTAGTCGCATTGCCTAGATTTCTATCAGACCAGAGTTCTGCCGAGTTGACAAATCCCACAATCTTATAGGTCTTGTTTTTCAGAACTGACCGGCTGCCGGCTTTTTCGGTCAGATCAATCTCCTGACCAAGCTTATATTTCTTAGACCAAAAGCTAGCCAGGGCAATTTCTTGCTCTTTCTTAGGAAGACGACCAGAGGTCACTTGAAAGTTTGAAATATCCTTGGTATCTGAGAATACTCGGAGGGCCTCCTCGTCCACGGTGACATCTGTCAGATAGCCAAACTCGACATCAGCTCCTTTGATAGCTTCCAGCTCTTTCTGATCCGCCTTATCCAAACCATAGTCCGCCATAACAGCCAAGTCCATGGTTCGCTGTTCTTTCAAGTAATCTGTTGCTGTTCTGCGCATATTGGGAGGAGCGACCTTGAGCCCCACGAGAGCTAGAGAACCCAGCATCATAAGGATTAAAATAGATAGGAAACGTCCTTTAGAGCTAGTGAAGGAGCGCAGAATATCTTTCCAATAAATCTTTCTCTTCATATCAATACTCCAATGTACTTATATCCTGTGGTTGCTCATTGACTGTAACACTCTTAATCCTCGCGTCGTGCATGCGGATAACCCGGTCAGCAATGGGAGCCAAGGCAGCATTGTGGGTTACGATAATCACCGTCGCCCCTTGATTGCGGGACATATCTTGTAAGATTTGCAGCACTTGCTTGCCGGTATTGTAGTCCAGAGCTCCTGTCGGCTCATCGCAGAGCAAAATCTTGGGATTTTTTGCCACAGCCCGAGCAATAGAGACCCGCTGCTGCTCCCCACCTGACAACTGCGCTGGAAAATTATTGAGGCGATTTTCCATACCAACCGCAGTTAGAACGGCCACTGGATCTTGAGCATCCTTGACAATCTCAGAAGCCAATTCGACATTTTCCTTGGCCGTCAGGTTGGGCACCAAATTGTAAAACTGAAAGACGAAGCCCACATCATTGCGACGATAGTCCGTCAGCTGGTGGGAATTGTAGTCAGCAATATTCTGTCCGTCTATCAAGATGTCTCCTTCATCATTGGTATCCATACCGCCAAGGATATTAAGCACCGTAGACTTACCGGCACCAGAAGCACCCAGGATAATAACCAGTTCCCCCTTTTCAATCTCAAAAGAAATATCGTGATTGGCGACTATTTCCGTATCCCCCATCTGATAACGTTTAAAGCTATGTTTCATTTCAATATAAGCCATATCTCTTCTCTCCTTTTCAAACCTCATCTCCTTAAATCGACAAGGTGTTGATTCTAAATCACAGATATTATATAATGAGCTTAGATAAAAAGCAATAATCAAAAATCAACAAAGTGTTGATTTAAGCAAAAAGGAAGAAAAATGGCCCAGAAACGAAAAACTAGTACCAAGGAAGACATCAAAGAAGCCTTGATCCAGCTACTATCAGAGGAAAGATTTGATAATATCTCTATCAGCAAACTCTGCAAACGGGCAGGGATTAATCGCGGCACCTTCTACCTCCACTACCAAGATAAATATCAGATGGTTGATAGTCTCAAAAAAGAAATTATTTCCCAACTTTCTAGTTATAGCATGTTTGAAGCGGAGAACGAATATCCCAAAAAGTTAATGATAGCAAAATTTCATATACTGCGAGCTAATGAACGTCTTATCAATGCCCTGACCAGAAGCCATTATATTGACTTTCGCGAAGCTATTCGGGAGTACATAACCACTATCATTCTGAGTGATAAGCAAAGGGCTGCTACCCAGCGTTTTTTAGAAGAGAACTTTCATATCCCTCAGAAATACGCCTTGGAAATCTTCCTATCCAGTGTTGAGGGGATTATTTCTCTTTGGATAGCCGGTGGTGCTCAAGAGGAACCCGAAGAAATCACGGATATGATTTTAACTACTTATAACTATGATTATTTGAGATAAGGGCTCTAGCTTGAAGGTTGACCTAGACAAAAGTCGTTTTTTCCACTAAGAAAGGCCGAACATATTGCTCGGCCTTCTTTTTATTTTAGATTAGTTTTTCTTTGTTTTCTTCAAAAGGAAGAAGACTCCTGCTAGGATAATCAAGCCTGCAAGCCCCATGATGGTGACTTGCTCACCTGTTGATGGCAGGTCTTTTTTCTTGGCCTTGACGGACTGCTCATTTCGATACTGCACTTGGTAAACAGAGAAATGATTGGTCGTGAAGCTGATAGTCTGATTTTGATTAACCGTTACATCAAATTTCTCAACCTGCTTGCCATTTTCATCCAGAGCATAGACAGCATCCACTGGCAGATCTTTGCGGACTGGAATCGTCACAAGGGTTGGACTGACCTGATGTACCGGCTGACCATTCGGATCGATCAAGCGAATGTCATAGGTATCTGTCAGCTGATTCTTGCTTTCCAGTTTTTGCACTGACAGCTGAAGACCGGCCTTGACCAAGTCAGCATTTTTCAAGCGAATGCCAGTTGCAACATCCACCAAGCTGTCATCTTCTACATTGACTTCCGTCCGTGTATCAGAACTGCTAGAAGTTGCTGAAGAGGAAGAACTGGATGAGCTTTGAGATGAAGAAGAACTGCTAGAATCTTTGTTGGAGCTGGAAGGAGTAGTTTTTGCTGCTTCCTTGATTTTAGCTTCCATTTCAGCTTCTAGCTCTTTCATTTCCTTAAAGACTTGCGCTGCTCGAGCCTGTGTTTCTTCTGTAACTTTTGCTGAAGAGTCTGGCAGAGCTGCATTGGCTGCATCTAGAGCATTTTGTTCCTCAATAAAGCGAGCTTCCAAAGCCTTCCACTTGTCTTGGACAGAAGTACCAAAGAGGTCCTGATGCTTGGCTGCCATATCGTAGATATGAGATGCTACCCAGTACCAAGAGTCTGGACTGTAGCTAGTTGTGTTGACCTTATAAGCATCGTAAGTATCTGTGATATTACCATTATAAGGCAGGTAAGGTGAGAAGCGAGGGCTGCCTACCGCTAGCCACATAGTGCCTCCGCCCATATTGGCTGGAACGCCGTCTTTGAGCTGGAAGATATGAGCTTCCATGACATTCGGATTGCCCAGCGGATATTTGTAAACAGGGTCTGTCGTACCACGTTGTGGCAGCCCCTTACCATCTAGCTCCATTTGGTCCAGCGGTTTGAACTGAGTGCCCTCAAAGCGATTGCGCTGCATGGCCATGACATCTGCTACACTGATCTTTCTGTCTGTGGAGTGCATGAGATCAAAGTAAGAGTCGTTATAAGACACGGCCGCATTTGGATCCAGACTGGTGATACCTGCCCAGGCACGTGAACGATCTGCCTCTGCCATCGGTGGATTGTAGGACTGAGAAATATGGAATTTGCCGTCAATTTCTTTATAAGAGTTAGCCTGCTTGGCTACATCCTGAACACCCTTTGAGGCAATAACATTTTCTGTATCGTCAAAGTCAACACTGCCCAAGAAGAAAGTATTAGGAAAGACCGCATACTTGTCATCTGGGAATTTAATGGCAACATATTGGTGGCCAGATAGGATTTCCATATACCAGACACCAGTCTTATCAGCAATGGTTATAATATTGCCCTCTGCTGCTCCCTGCTCTCTGACAATCTGCGCCATCAGCTCCACTCCCTGACGGGCTGTCTGAACGTGGGGAAGAACAACAGTTGTCAGGATAGACTCTGCCAAGCCATTTTCTACATAAGGATCCACCTTTTGAATGGCATCATTAGCCTTGGCAGAAACAGTCGCAGAAATCGAAACACCGTACTCATTGAAGCCAACCTCGTCAAAAATACCTTGGGATGGGGTCACATCTGATACCGAGGTATACTTGTAGCTTTCTGCCGGCAGGGTCCATTCAAAGCCGTTGGTTTCATCGATCAGCTTGGCACCACTCGCATTGGTCTTTCTCGGATGAACCAGAAAGACCTTATTGTGATTGGGCTCCAAGTCCTCCGTCCGACCGTAAAGCGTCGTACCATCTGCAGTCAGGTCTTTCCCGACAATAAATCCTGTACAGGCTTCAACCACTTGGAAAGGAAAGAGAAAAATGGTCGAAAGAGCTAGCAAGGAACGAAACAATATTTTTTTCATAAAAATATCTCCTTTGTTTTTTGTAAAAAAATTACAAAATTAAATACTATATTCAGTATAGCCTTTTACTCCAGGTTTTGCAAGCGATTACAAAGCCTTATTTTATAAATATCCTCAAAATTATTTAAATTTCTAAATCTGTCTTTTTCTCCTTCAAAACGAGGCGGTAGACTTCTATAAAGGTAGCAACGAGAAAGGCAAATAAGAAACCGACAACGATGTTAATCCGATGCTCTGTTTCAAAGAATGGAGAGTTCCAAATAAAGTGATTGGCAACTGTTGACACGACGCACCAGAGACCAAAGCGACGGTATTTCTTGTAAGCCGTGGAGAAGAGAAGATAAACCCCAACGGTCACCACTGCTGTATAGAGAGTATGTGAAGCCAATCCGCCAGCAATTCGGCCAACTGCTTCTAAGGAACCACTATATTGTTCTCCGAAAGTCACTCTGGATACATAGCCAATATCCTCTATGACTTGAAAGCCAAAACCCGAACTCAGCCCAGCGATGAAGACTGACTGAATATCCTTGCGCCCCAAAATGTAGAGAGCGGCAAAGGCTGTCAAAGACTTGAAAAATTCCTCTGCAAAAGGAGCTGTCAGTGCATTGGTCCAATCATTGAAAACAGCTGGATCCTTGATAAAGTTAGAGTTAATAATATCAATCAAGCTATTGCCTGCAAAGCTGAGCCAACCAGAGATAAAGGCACCTCCAAAGAGAGCTGTTCCTAGAACGATCATCTCAACTGATAACTTTTTGGCGAGTTTTTTAATCAAGAAATAGAAAGGCAGGAAAAAAGCAGCTAAAATAGCTAAGTTCAGAATCAAGTCGCGGCCAGCTTCTAAGGTGACTTCCTTTTCCGCCATGGAGCCTAGCTCAAACTGCAAGCCGATACCAGCTAGGACTAAGTAGATATAGAGAGCAATTCTTCTTGTTTTATTCATGACTGTCTGCTCCTTTTCTATTTTTTCCTTTGACAAGATAAATCGCTATTCCAATGACAGTCAGCACAAAGATGCCTCCTGCAATAGCAATATCGTAGTCAAAATCTTCTAGACGAATTGTCTCCTCTGTGTCAGAGTCCTCTGACTCCTCAATCTCTTCTAAAGCACTTGTACCATATTCGGCCACAACCTTATCTTCAGCAATCTTTTGAATTTCCTTAAGACGCTTAAAGACTGAATCCGCTCGCTCCATAGAATCTTTTGTCGCTTTCAGACTGGCTTGTTCTGGCTGTTCAGACAGACTAATCTGCTCCTTGTCATGAGCAGGCTGTTCCTCCATCCATTGGCTTTCCATACGCTCAATTTCACTGCGAATAGAGCCATCTTCAAATAGTTCTGGATATTTTGCAACCAAATCATTGATTCGACTTACAGTCCAATACCAGGAATTCTCATTATAAGCTGTACTCATTTCTTGATAAGGCTGAGAGGTATTGCTGATATTGCCATAGTAAGGAAGATAGGGCGCATTGCGCGGACTTCCCATAGCCAACCAAAGAATTCCTCCTCCAGTAGAGGCAGGTAAATTATCCTTGAGCTGGAAGATGTGAGCCTCCATGACATTTGGATTGGAGATTGGATATTTATAAACTGGGTCTGCTTTAGTTTTATCAGGAATCCCTTTTCCGTCTAACTCCATCTGATCTTGCGGTTTGAAGTCTGTTCCTTCCAAGCGATTGCGCTGCAAGTTCATGGCATCACGCAGACTAAGCTTGTCGCTGGTTGAGTGCATGAGTTCAAAGTATTCATCATCATATTGCACATCTGCATTGGGATCCAGCGCCTTGATACCAGATCAAACCCGAGAGCGGTCAGCTTCAGCCAGCGGCGGATTATAGGATTGAGCCACATGGAAGCTGCCATTGATTTCCTTATAGGTGCCAGCATCCTGCGCTGTTTTCTCAAGATCAGCTGAAAGAATCGTGTTTTCACTATCATTTTTATCTACACTGCCTAGGAAAAATGTATTGGGAAAAACAGCGTATTTGTCATCTGGAAACTTGATGGCAGCGTATTGGTGGCCAGAAAGGATTTCCATATACCATACACCCGTCTTGTCAGCAATCGTCACGATATTGCCTTCGGCTGCACCTTTTTCTCTGACAATTTTGGCTAGTAGTTCTACTCCTTCTTTGGCTGTTTTCACATGAGGCAGGACTACAGAAGTTAAAGCAGATTCAGCGATACCGTCCTTAACATAAGGGTCTACTTTTTGAATATCATCATTAGCACTGGCTGAGACTGTCGCAGATATAGAAACGCCTTCCTCATTAAAACCAGCCTCATCGAAAACTCCCTGCTCTGGTGTCACATCCGGTACCGCCGTATACTTGTAGCTAACAGCTGGCAAATCAAAGCTAAAGCCATTGGTTTCATCTACAAATTTATCACCAACCTTGTTATACTTGCGCTCCCGTACCACAAAATTCTTGTTGTGGTTGGGCTCCAGATCCTCTGTTCGACCATAGAGAGTCGAACCATCCGTCGTCAAATCCTTGCCGATAATAAATCCGGTACAGGCTGAGACAGCCTGAAAAGGGAAGAGAGTAAGAAGCATCAAGGCTGGAATAGCCCAACTGAAAAATTTCTTTTTCATCCGTTTCTCCTTTGTATATTAATTGATAAAATATTTATCGCATATTTAGTATACTATTCTCTTGCTGCAGTTGCAAGCGTTTCCAAAATATCTTCTGCTGCCTAAAATGAATAAATTCCCTTAGGAAAAAATTACTCTAGCTGTATATCTAGCAGCCCCACCAAGTCTCTTGTATAAATTTCCATAGATTTATATCAAGCTGTATAAAAATTTTTTTGTAAAAGAAAAAAGCCAGATAAAATCTGACTTTAAAGACACGTGGCTGCGGAGGCACAACCCGCAGCCGCGCAAGTATCGCAGGAAAGAATGGATAGGAGAAAAAGAACGAACCTCTCTCCTATTACCAAACTGGTTGTGCTTCATAGCTTAGATTATTTTACCGTCTTCTCTAGACAAGCAATCTTACCATACGCTGACCCGCTTATCTGGAGCCAGATACATGGCATCACCTTCTTTGATTTCTGGATAGGTTTCATAGAAGGCCTCTACATTTTTGAGCTGCTGGTTGACCCGCAGTTCGGACGGAGCATGAACATCTACCTTCAAGAGAAGTTGGTTAAATTGCAGACTAGCCTTGCTTCTCCAGATATTGGCATAGTTTTCAAAGTAATTCTTCAAGTCTGCATCTGGATATTTCTTTTTCACAACTTCGAGAGTGGCTGAAAGCCCACCCGCATCGGCTACATTTTCTGTTACCGTAAGCTTGCCGTTGACCTTGCCGCCGTAGATTTCAATACCATCCCACTGCTTGGTAACAGCTTCAATTTTCTTGTCAAAAGCTTTCTTATCTGCTTCTGTCCACCAATTGTTCAAATTCCCCTCTTCATCAAAGTTTGCACCGTTTGAGTCGAAGGCGTGAGTAATTTCATGACCAATAACCATGCCGATACCGCCGTAGTTCTTTTCCATCTCTTGCTTAACATCAAAGAATGGATTCTGCAGGATTGCGGCTGGGAAGTTGATACTGTTATTTTCCTGTGAGTAGTAAGCGTTGATATCATAGGAAGGCATCAGCCACTCGTCCTTGTCTACTGGCTCAGAGAAGTGCTCAACATCATATTGATTTTTTGCCTGACTCAAAGCAATTGCATTTTCAAAGAAGGATTTTTTATCATCCACTTTCAAGGCCTTAGTCACTTCGCGAACTTTTTCAGGATAGCCGATATAGAGTTTCATGGTATCCAGCTTCTTGACTGCTTTCTGCTTGGTTTCTTCTGACAGCCATTCGTTTTTCAGCATACGTTCTCGATAGACTTCCTTGATATCCTTGACCATTTGGGTCACTTCTTGCTTGGCTTCCTCACCGAAATATTTGCGTCCATAGTAAAGACTGAAGACATCTGAAAAAGTTCCTGTTGTCAAATCGTATGCTGCATCTTCTTTTGAAGTTGCTTCCTTAGTACCTTGCAAGGATTTTTGGTACTCTGCAAAAATCAGCCGATAGTCATCGGTTAGAAAACTAGATGCTGATGCTGCCTGCTTCACAAGCATCCAAGATTTGAGCTTGCCAAAGTTCTTGTCGTTGACTATCTTGGCAAAATTTTCATAATACTTAGGATTAGGAACATTGACATCACCAGCTTCCTGGCCTAGATAGTCATTGATCATATCGTGAAACTTAAAGGTATCCGAGTAGGCATTGATGTCTTCTGCCGTCTTAGGATGGTGAAGATTTTTAATTTCGGAAGATTCTTCATTGCTTTGGGCATACTTGGCCAATTCTCCATCAAATTCTAAGGCTTCTTTGACGATCTTTTCGCTGTCTTTTTCATTGTAGCCCAGCTTTTGAAAAGCTTCTTTGAATGCTTTTTCCAGCGGATCCATCATCCTTTTCTTGGCACCTTCATCTTCATAGTAGCTCTTATCCGGTAGCATCAGTCTTGGACTGGACAGATTCACTTGTTTCTGATTGGTATTTTCTAGGTTAGAACTAATTTCAAGGGTAAACGGCAGAGCCAAACCGCGTTTTTCCCAGTCAACAGCCTTGCTAGCTAGGTCCTTTAGATCGGACAAGTCTTCAATTTCCTTGAGATAGGACTTGAGAGGGGCTAGGCCATCCTTTTCCCGCTGCTTGAAGTCCGTCGCTTGCTGATAGTATTTGATAAACTCAGGCATTCCTTCAATCGTTGACTCTTCTTTACCAGAGACTAGATTTTTGACATCCGCCTTCATCTTGTCCTTGACCTGCTCGTTCAGTTCATAAAACACACCATTAGACGGCTGGTCGCTAGGGATTTCTGCCTTTTCCAGCCATTTTTTATTGATGGCCTGATAGTAATTGGTCCTCACTGTGGCATTCTTATCGATCGGTGTCTCCTGAGGGACAAAGGTCTTATAAGCCCAGTAGCCACCGGCAGCCAAGATTAGCCCGGTCACAGTCAACGTAGAAGTTAGAATGATTTTCGTTCTTTTCTTCATGAGTTCCTCCTTGTATATTAAGTAAAATATAATTGACTTTTTTATTTTACTCATTTACTTTAACATATTCTTTTTTCCTCGTCAACAGAAAACTGAAGGTCTGGAAAAATTTGCCGCAAGAGGAGAGAATAAGGTCTTTCAGTCTGCTTTTAAAAGTGATCTGGTCTAGAGTCACACTTAAAAAACTAAAGTTTCTATCAGCTGTCCTGTTGTTTCCAGCTCTTTTCTCTCCTCCTTGCACTTTCTAGTATAGCCTCCAAACTTCAGATATTTCTCAAGAAATTCTAAAATATTTCTAAAGTTTTTTACCAAAATAAAAAAGACTGAGACAAAAATATCCCAGTCTAGCTTTATTATGTTCAAAATTCTTAAGGCTGAGACAATTTAAATTGTCTCCCAGATCTTTTAAATCAGAGTCTCAAAATAAGTGAGCCAAGTTAAATTTTCAAAAATCAACTTCTGTCCTACATCATCTACTGAACCTTTTTAGCAAGCATAGTCGCAAAGCGCAGCTGAATTCGATTGCCATTTTCATCACGGCGGTGGAGGTGACCAGGATTTTCATTGTACTTAACCAGCTCCCAGCCTTTATAATACTCGGCAAGCTCACCTTCCTTAAAAGTAAAAGGAAAGGGAACAGAGCATGGAAAGTCCTCTGTATCCATGGCACATACGATGAGATTGTAGCCACCAAGCGCTGTGTGCTCTTGCATATTTCGGATAATATCTGGAATCCGCTCCGCCTGCAGGAACATCAGGACAACAGTGGAAACGATCAAATCATAAGTCTGAGTCAGACTAGCTGAGTTGATGTCGTAGCTACCCACTGGCAGATCTAAATCCTCCTGCTCCACAATGCTACGTAAGATCTCCAGTGCCAGCTCATTCTGATCTACAGCCGTCACTTCAAAGCCCTGCTTTGCCAGAAAGAGAGCATTACGACCTTGACCACAGCCTAGATCTAACGCCCGTCCTGGTCGGACTGTTTGCAAGGCTTCCAAAACCTCTGAGTGAACGGGATTGCTGCCGTATTTCTTAGGGAAGTAATCCTCAGGCCGACAGTAAAACTCCAAATACCACTCCAAATCATCTGTCAGGGCTTCGACCCGATGCCAAGCTTGGGGCTGGGCAAAAGGATTGTCCTGACCAGCTTCAAAGATATGCTCAGCCAGCTCCTCACCTTCCTCTGACATCTCGACAAACTTAAGACGTCCCTTGAGAACAGTAATTTTGCCCCAAGTTCCCTCTTTGGTATTGTGCTTTCTCTTTACAGCTTCTGGCATTGTCTCAGCCGTCCACAGCGACATACGTTTATAAGCTAACAATTCTTCTGTCATAAAAAATCCTTTCTCTGAAAGCAAACTACGAATAATCTAACTGTCTTTATCATACTCGAAAAGCACAGACTTGACAAGTGGCAAAGTGGCCAGAACTTTTTTGTTTGGCAATTTCAACAACGAACAATTTAAGATGGCTACTGTAGATGAGAATCACTAATATAAACCTAAAAAAGACCAGTCACCCAGTCTTTCATCTTGTATTAAAATTTTTCATTTGTCTTGCAATGTCACGGTTTTGCTCGCGGCGTTTGATGGACTCGCGCTTGTCATAGTCGTGCTTCCCTTTGGCTAAGCCCAGGAGCAGCTTCGCATAGCCATCCTTGAGATAGACCTTGAGCGGTACCAGCGTCATTCCGGTTCCCTTGGTCTCCTGCTCCAGCTTTTGGATCTGCTTCTTATGCAGCAGCAGCTTTCTGCGACGCTCAGGCTCTTGGTTCCAGATATTGCCCTCTTCATAAGGCGCGATATGGACATTGCTGAGCCAGGCCTCGCCGTTCTTGATCTGAGCAAAGCCGTCTTTGAGATTGATGCGGGCGGCACGGACACTCTTGATTTCCGTCCCCGTCAGCACCATGCCGGCCTCGATGGTATCTACGATGGTGTAGTCGTGTCTGGCCTTTTTATTTTGCGCGACGACCTTTCCTTCTCCCTTTGCCATGCTTGGCTCCTTTCTTGACTAGTTCCTTGTAAAATGCCTTCTGGCTCTTGCCTTTCTTGGACTTCTTATCTTTCTTATCTCTGTAGCCTTTTTCTTTAGAAGAATGGCTGCGCTTGTCATCTTCACGGCGTCTATTTCTCCCTGACCTAGCTCTGCCACTCTTGCTAGTCTTTTCTACCAGGTCAAATTCACTAGGCAGGTATTCAAAGTCAATCTCACCCGTAGCCTTATCCGCTCGGACCAGCTTGATGCGAATCTGCTGACCGACCTTGAAGAGCACACCAGACTTTTCTCCTTGCAGGGTCATCGTCCGCTCATTGTAGCTGTAAAACTCTGGCAGGTTGGTGACATGAATCAAGCCTTCGACCGTATTGGGCAGTTCAACGAAGAGTCCGAACTTCACGACGCTTGAAACCACGCCGTCAAACTCTTCCCCAACAAATTCTTCCATGTACTCAGCCTTCTTCATGGCTTCGACTTCACGCTCAGCCTCGATAGCTCGACGCTCCCGGCTGGAAGACTGACTGGCAATCTCTGGAATCACTTGCTCAAAATGCTCTGCTATTTCCTTAGATTTGCCATAATCCCGCACCATCCGGTGAACCAGAAGGTCAGGATAGCGGCGAATCGGACTGGTGAAATGCGTATAAAATTCTGCTGCCAGACCATAGTGGCCGTGATTGTGCTCAGAGTAGCGAGCCTGCTGCATGGAGCGAAGAAGCATCATGGACAGGACATCCTCATAAGGCTGGTCTTTGACCGCTTCCATAATATCCTGCAGAGCCTGCTGACTCATAGAGCTAGCCGTCCCGTATATCCGAATCCCAAAGGTGGAGGCGTAATCGATGAACTTTTGCACCTTCTCAGCCTTAGGCTCCTCATGGATCCGATAGATGAAGGGCAGATTTAGCTTAGCAAAATGCTCAGCCACCGTTTCATTCGCCACCAGCATAAAGGACTCAATCATACGTTCAGCAATCCCCCGCTGACGCAGGACAATATCCACTGGGCGTCCTTCCTTGTTGACCATGATTTTGGCTTCATTGGTGTCAAAGTTGAGTGCACCGCGTTTAAAACGCATGCTTTCCAGGATCTCATGCAAACGCACCATGCTGTCAATGCTAGGTACAATGGCCTTGAACTGCTCAGCTTTTTCCTGATTTCCTGCGATGATGTCGTTGACATCGCTATAGGTCATGCGAAAGGTTGTCTTGATAACTGTCTGGGTAATGCTATGCTTGACCACGCGCCCCTTGGCATCTATCTCCATGATAGCCGACTGGGTCAGCCGATCCACATTGGGATTGAGAGAGCAGATTCCGTTTGACAGGCGCTCCGGCAGCATAGGCACCACACGGTCAGTCACATAGACAGAGGTTGCCCGATTAAGGGCTTCCTTGTCCAGCTCAGAGCCTTCCTTGACATAGTAGGACACATCTGCGATGTGTACTCCCAGCTCAAAGTTGCCATTTTTCAAGCGCTTGATATGAACCGCATCGTCCAAATCCTTGGCATCTGCCCCATCGATGGTAAAGGTAATCTCATCGCGCAAATCCAAACGCCCTTTCAAATCACTCTCAGTCGGTGCATCTGGAACTCGCTCGGCTTCTTCCAAGACCTTTTCTGGAAATTCAGAGACAATGTCCATGGACTCCAGCACTTCCAGTACATCAATGCCTGGATCATTGACATGGCCGACGACATCAACCAGACTAGCCACGAAGAAATCGTGTTTCTTCGTTGGATATTTGTCAATAGCGACCTTGAGCACCTCTGTGCCATCCAGAACTAAGGCCGGTTTTTTGACATAAATAGGCTGGCGGATTTTCTGATTTTTCGAGCGAATATAGCCCGCATACTTGGGCTTTTCCTCATCCAGAACCAGCTGGCCAACTGCTGACGTCAGACTGTGCTCCAAAATATCGATAACCTTAGCCTCAGCTGACGTTCCCTTGATACGGTCTGCAACCTTGGTAATGACTACTTCCACTGTATCACCATCAATGGCATGATTGACATCATTACGGCCGACAAAGAGGTCATCCTCTTCCTCATTCAGGGTGACAAAGCCAAAGCCATTCTTGTGAGCATGAAAAACACCCTTGAGCGTCAGACGCTCCTGCTTTTTCTTCTCATAAAGCTCAATCCGCCCCTCGTTATCAAAGTGAATCTGATGCTTTCTTTCCATCTGGGAGATGGTCTTGACCAAGCTACTGAAGTCCTTGGAAGACTCTTTCCCCAAAGCAGCCGCCAGCTCATCTACGCTAGCCTGCTGCCTGTCTTTTAAATATTCAATGATTTCTGATTTCATATTCCTCTTCTCTTAATGAGCGTTTTCTTCATCCTTGCTAAATCTCTTTAAAACTTAAAAAATAGGCCAAGACGAAGTCAGAGCCCATTTTATTTACTAGATAATACTGCTAATACCAATGCAATCAGTAGCCAGAAGAAAATCATGATTCCCGTCATACGCTGCATCACAGCTTCAAAACCGCGTGCCTTAGGACGTTCAAACAAGTCGTTAGCACTGGCATCAAACACGTTGCTGGACTGATTTTTAGTTGGCTGCATGAAAATTGCAATGACAATAATAGCTGATAAAATGACTAAAATGGTTAATAATAGGTTGTACATAAATAAAAACTCCTTAAAATCCTATCTATTTTATCATAAAATCTACTTGGATTCAAGATGTAAAGTAACTTTTCTTTCCTTAGGACAATACTTTAAGACCTCAATTTTTTCCGGATGCGTTTTAGTATTTTTGCTGGTCAGATAGTTCTGACTGCCGCAGCTGGAACATTTTAAGTTTATTTTAACGCGCACTAGATATCCTTCTTTTTAAATAAATTTCGAAAACTAAAGAGATTGGCCAGCATGCTGACAGCAACTAGCCCTGCTGTTGCATAAAAAACTGAATGATAGCCATAGGCTGCCGCAATGACCGATCCAGACATAGGGCCGACCACCCCACCCAGATAAAAGAAAATCTGATTATAGCTGAAAATCCTAGAGATTCCAAACTTAGGTGTTATCTTACTTAGCAGAGCATTGACACCTGGTATCAGCGCCCCTGTTCCTAGGCCAAATAAAAAGCGATAAAAGCCTAGCTGCATAGGTGAGCCAGCATTGGCACAGAGCAGATAAATCAGGATTGAATAGAACTGAGCCAGTACCAGAAGCCGGTGATTGCCGATACGATCTCCTAACCGCCCCAGAATACTGGAGCTCATCATGCTGGAAAGTCCCATGCTAGAAACGATGAGACCCGAAACAAAGATCAGATTATCCTTTTGCCCCAGCTCTCTGACATAGAGGGCAAGGATGGGACTGATGGATTGAGCTGCAAACTGGATAACAAAGCTGGTCAGAAAGAGATTAATCAGCATCTTAGGATACCTGAGTTGGCGCAGCAATTCCCTAAAGCCTACCTCTTCTTGTCGGGTCACCGGCACAAAATCCTCCCGAATCAAATAAAAGGTCATCAAGGCTGCCACTAGAAAGAAGCCGCCAATCAGAAGAAAGACATTGCGAATACCGAACATCTCCGCAATCAGACCGCCAATAAATGGCCCCATAAGATTACCCGCAACGACACCGGTCGAGAGAGTTCCCAGAGCATAACCCGTTTTTTCCTTGGGAGCCTGACTGGCAATCAGAGCTGTGCTGTTGGGAACATAACCAGCGAAAACACCGTTTAGAAAGCGCAGGAGCAAAAGCCAGAAAATATTGGGTACAAAGGCAATACCGCCCATAGTGAAAACCATGGCAGTAGCTGCACGTATCATCATAGGTTTGCGGCCATATCGGTCAGCAAGACTTCCCCAGACAGGAGAGAGCAGGGCAGCTGATATTGCCGAGAGAGAAATCCCTAGCCCAGCGTAATAC
>JABZYU010000034.1:0-20041 GCA_015264985.1 Streptococcus sanguinis
TGTATTTTCAATCGAAAAGAAAATAGCCACTGGCATTGCTAAGGCATTGCAGTCGATGATCCCTTGCGAATGAGCGATGCGAATCATGGTGTCTTCTACCCGATAGGTCTCGGATCCGCTCTGCAGCAGCAGTGTCCCAGCCAGCATGATAACATCTACTGCCAGATTGAAATCTTTGGCTTCTTCCCTGATACCTTTCTCTGTCATTTCCCCAATCCTTTTCCTAGTATAGCAATAGAACCATTATACCATAAAGCCTCTTAAAAATATCATCAAGTTGGCAGCCATTTGGACTCATAGATATAAAAAAGAAGATTGGGGATTTCCAATCTTCTTTCAAATGGTTTGTAAGTCTTTAGTCGTTTATTAGCTCAAAGCATCGTCCATAGAGAGCACTTCGTGGAAGACACGTTGAGTCAATTCAGTCTTTTGCTCTGGAGTCAAGTACTTAGTATTTACACAGTAACCTGAGATACGAACGATAACATCTTCGCCAGACATAATCTTCTCGTAAACATCCTTCAAGTCCATAACGTTCAAGTTAACGTGCTGACCACCGTTTTCGAAGTAGCCATCCAGGATAGTAACCAAGTTGTCTACTTGTTCGTCGTGAGTCTTACCAAGCGCACGAGGTGATACTTGAGTTGTCAGGGAAATACCGTCAGCTGCGTAACTGAAGTCCAAGCTAGCAAGAGAGTTAAGGTTTTGCAACCAGCCACCTTTTGCCTTGTTAGATGGGTTAGCACCTGGTGAGAAGAATTCCAATTTAGACAAGTTCACGCTGCCATCTTCGTTGAGGTACACTCCTTTATGGACTGGTGAGTTACCAGTTTGTTTAGAGTAAGCAACGTTAGATGTGATAGTCAGAAGTGAAACTGTAGCTTCTGCATCTTTGTAAAGTTTGTGGCTACGTAGACGAGTTGTGTAAGCTTCGATCAACCATTCTGCCAATTCGTTTGAACGTGGGTCATCTTCACCCCAACGTGGGTATTCACCGATTGTTTCGTAATCGTAGATGTAGCCATTTTCATCACGGATTGGTTTAACTGTAGCGTATTTGATAGCTGACAATGTATCAACAGTGTTAGCAAATCCACAGATACCGAATCCCATGTTAGCACGTTGTTTAGTTGGCAAGAAGGCCATTTGAACAGCTTCGTAGTTGTACTTGTCAGTCATGTAGTGGATGATGTTCAAAGCATCTACGTAAGTGTCAGTCAACCAGTCAAGAGATTTTTCAAAGTTCGCTTTAACTGATTCGAATTCAAGAACTTCGTCACGGATAGGCTCGATGTCAAATACTTTGTAGTCTTTATGAACATCGTCGTAACCACCGTTAAGCCCTGTCAGAAGGGCTTTCAGAACGTTTACACGAGCACCAAAGTATTGGATGTTGTGGCGTTGTTCTTCATTTTCAGGGTCAAGTGGAGACACACAACAAGAGATACAGCTCATTTCACCGTAACCATCTCTAGCCATTGTTGTTACACCTTCGTATTGGATAGAAGAGTGCTTGTGGCTCATGTGCATACAGTAGCGACGGAATGAGTATGGAAGTTTGTCAGTCCAGAGAACGGTCAAGTTTGGCTCTGGAGAGTTACCAATGTTGTCAAGTGTGTTAAGGAAACGGTAGTCCATCTTTGTAACACGGTGACGGCCGTCGTTACCCATACCTGCCATAGAAGTAGTGATGAAGGTTGGGTCACCAGAGTAAAGTTGGTCGTAAGCTTTCGTACGAGCAAACTTCACTGTACGAAGTTTCATAACGAAATCATCAACAAATTCTTGGATTTCTGATTCAGTGTAAGTACCGCGAGCCAAGTCACGTTCAGCATAGATGTCAAGAACGATAGGCACACGTCCAAGGGAAGTAGCAGCACCGTTGATGACACGGCAGACAGCCATGAAGGCGATGTTAGTCCATTGGATAGCTTCTTTAACGTCAAAGGCAGGACGGCGAACGTCAACTCCGTAAAGGTCACCAAGTTTTACAACTTCACCAAGTGCTTGGTATTGCAGGTTGATTTCTTCGCGCAGACGGATTGTTTCTTCGTCAATATCAGTCAAACCATTCCAGTCGCGAACTTTTTCAGCCATGAGGTAGTCAGCTCCATAAAGAGCAAGACGTGCGTAAACCCCGATGATACGTCCGCGTGAGTAAGCATCTGGAAGACCAGTTACAGTGTGGGCGTGACGAGCACGGCGGATGTTAGAAGTGTAAGCACGGAAGATACCGTCATTTACTGTAGTAACATATTTAGTAAAGATTTCATGAACAGCAGGATCTGGTTCGTATCCATTTTCTTTCAAAGTAGTTTCAGCCATGCGGATACCACCTTTTGGCATGAAGTTCAATTTGAAGAGTTCGTCGTTTTGGATACCGTAAATCAGTTCGTTGTCCTTGTCAATGTAACCAGCATCGATATCAGCGATAGATGCTGGACGAGTGTCCATTGGGAAACGAGTTTCTTCGTAGTGAGCTTTCGTTTCTTCTACGATTTTCTTGATGTGGAGTGAGCGCTCAGTAGGACCTGCCAAGAAGCTTTCGTCTCCATCATAAGGTGTGTAGTTAGCTTGAACGAAGCGAGAAACACTTGCTTTCTCTTTCCAGTCTTCACCTTTGAAGCCTTCCCAAGCTTTGTCAAAAATATCTTGAGCTTCAACAACTGTTTTTACAACCATTTGATTTTCCTCTTTATTCTAGCAACATAAACTGTTACATTTATAAGTAAAGTATATCATACGGTAATCGGTTTCACAAACCATTTTCGGCAGAAAGAAAGACTTTCTTTTATAATACAGAAAGTAAAAAGTCGCGGATGTGTACTATAGATTTGAAAAACATAACTCTTTTCAAATATTTTGGAAAAATGGGTAAAAAAGTTATAATAAAAGTAATTAAAATGTCATACAAAAATTACTGATGAAGAATCTTATGTTTAAAATACTTTTTACAAGAACGAAAAACTGTTTCAGATTTATTTGATCAAAAGGATTGACTTTGTGAAAGCTTGTAAGCTGAGATTGATGGCAGGAGAAAGGAGGAGGGCATGCTGATTTTTCCACTGATTAACGATACATCTCGGAAGATTATCCACATTGATATGGATGCTTTTTTTGCTTCGGTGGAAGAGCGGGATAATCCTAAGTTAAAGGGGCATCCAGTCATCATCGGCAGCGACCCACGCTTGACTGGCGGTCGTGGTGTCGTCTCCACCTGCAATTATGAGGCCAGAAAGTTCGGAGTTCATTCGGCTATGAGCTCCAAGGAAGCTTATGAGCGTTGCCCTCAGGGGATTTTTATATCGGGGAATTACGAAAAATATCAAGCAGTCGGCTTGCAGATCCGAGAGATTTTCAAACGCTATACGGACTTGATTGAGCCAATGAGTATCGACGAGGCTTATCTGGATGTAACGGAAAACAAGCTTGGGATTAAATCCGCAGTCAAAATAGCCAAGCTGATTCAGCACGATATCTGGAATGAGCTGCAACTGACGGCTTCGGCAGGCGTTTCTTATAATAAGTTTCTGGCCAAGATTGCCAGTGACTATGAGAAGCCTCATGGTCTGACTGTTATTCTACCCGAAGAGGCTGAGGCCTTTCTGGCGCCTATGGACATTGCCAAGTTTCATGGCGTTGGTAAGAAGAGCGTTGAAAAACTGCATGAAATGGGAGTTTATACTGGTGCAGATCTGCTCAAGATACCAGAAATGACCCTGATTGATAAGTTTGGTCGCTTTGGTTTTGATCTCTACCGTAAAGCGCGTGGCATCAGCAATAGTCCGGTCAAATCCAATCGTATTCGTAAGTCTATTGGGAAGGAGCGGACCTATGCCAAACTGCTCTATAGTGAGGAGGATATCAAGAAAGAGCTGACCCTGCTGGCACAGAAGGTAGAAAATAGCTTGACTAAGCATGACAAGAAAGGACGAACCATCGTTCTGAAAATCCGCTATGCTGATTTCTCCACCTTGACTAAAAGGAAAAGTTTGAATCTAGCCACTCGAGACAAGGAGCAAATCGAGCGAACTGCGCATGAGATATACGATAGCTTGGAAGAGCAACCACGAGGTATCCGACTGCTAGGACTGACAGTGACGGGGTTTGAATAAAGATAAAAGCTTGGTTCGTTACCGGGCTTTTTTAGATATAACTTTTAGTATGAGAGAGTTGCTTGTGACTAGCTTCTAAGTTGTCTGATGATTTTCATTAACTAAAAATAATCTTTTTTGAAAAAATACTGGACAAAGTTTTCTGTGTCTGTTATACTGAGTTTATAAAATAAAAACCGTCTGGTCGGTTTTTGAAAAGAAAGGAGCAGAAATGAAGAAATCTGTAGTAGAAAAAACAAGCGAGCACATTCTCAAGTTGAATCAGGAACTGGATCGGCAGCGGGAAGCTCAGAAAGAGTTTTTGCAGCAGCAGGCAGAAAAACGTAAGGTGCAGCTGGAAAAGATGACACAGGGTGAGAATGGCATACGCTATTCTAAGTGGGGAGTCAAAGCTGGATATGCTGTCCTTGCTGGTGGCTTGCTGACTACTGTCTTTAGCCCATGGCGAGGACTGGGTATTATGGCAGTAGGCGGTCTGAGCCTTGCTTCCAATCTCTGGCATATCCGGCGATTGCAAAATCAAGAAAGGAGCAAGTAGCAGAGAAATGGCCTGTCTTAAGCATCAGAGTCAGGACAACTTAGAAACTAAAAGCAGCAGTCAGTAGCTAAACGGTGCTGACATAGCTTTTAGCATTATTTAGTCTATATTTGCTTTTTATTTTAGGCAAGGAGTAAAAGACTATGTTTTCTATTTGGCGTTGGTCTTTATTTTTTATAAAAAAACAAACCGAATGGTCGGATTTTAAAAATCTGCGTTTCAAAACAGGCAATCATCTGAAAGACTGAAAGTAAAGGATGCTTTTGTCCAGTTTTCGGATGACTTTTCACTATTCTACATTTGATAAGGAGTTATCGTATGAACAAACAAACACATGTAGAGCCAGAGACAAGGCATATCCTGCCCTTTCTGGCCTGGACCTTTGGCATTACCTGGGGATCCTGGCTGCTTCAGTATATTTTAACCGCCCTGAAGCTGACCAGCGGGACTGAGCCTTTGGGCTTTGCTCTCAATTTCATCGGTGGCTTCGGACCGACCTTGGGAACTTTTATCAGCCTCAAAATTTCTCATCCCAAGAAGATGCTGGACTTTATCTTTTCTCATGCTAAGGGCTGGTGGATTTATATGCTGGCCTTCTGTCTGGTTCGGGTTTTGACCCTTTTTATCGCCAATCCTGTATTACCGCCGCTCAATGCCGTTCTGATGTTTCCTCTGGGCTGGACCTTTGTCACCTTTGCTGGAGGCGGGAACGAAGAGCTGGGCTGGCGGGGCCTCCTGCAGCCGGCTCTGGAGAAAAAATTCTCCTTCCCTCTGGCAACTGTCATCACGGCTCTGGTCTGGGTTGCCTGGCATCTGCCACTCTGGCTGATTCCGGGAACAGGTCAAAGCCAGCTTTCCCTGCCTTTTTATATTCTATTTTGTGTCATGGCTAGCTTTTGTCTGGCTGTTCTATATAAGCAGACAGCGTCTGTTTTTGCCTGCATGGTCTTTCATGGCTGCATTAACTTTGCCCAGACAGTTATCGTAGGAGCAGCTACCAAGGGCGGAACGTCTCTTAGTTTTCATGCTGCGAATGCCGTGATGACAATTTTGCTGCTAGGCTGGTGGTACTGGAAGGGCAATCGGAAAGGAGCTGAGAAAGATGCAAGCTAGAAACTATAAAGATTCCTCATCTGTCAAGCAAATTCTAATTTTTCTGCTTTGGACTTTTGGTATCACTTGGTCTGCCTGGCTGGCTTCGGCTTTCCTGAGAATTCCTATTATTTCCCAGGTCCTAACCATCGTTGGTGTTTTTGGCCCGGCCATTGGAGCCAAACTGGTCTTAGGAAAATCGTTCAAGGAGCTCTTGGCTTCTATCGGATCGGCCCGAAAAAGGACTTGGGTCCATCTCTTGATTTTGACAATTCTTTATACCCTTTCCATAGTCTTTTGGAGCCCGCTCCTGCCTGGTTTTAGCCCCCTCAGGATTGCTCTGCTTTTTCTCATGACGACTCTTCTGACAGGCGGCAATGAAGAGATTGGCTGGCAAGGTTTTCTGCAGCCGACTCTGGAAAGACTTCTGCCCTTTCCGATAGCGACTGTAACAACCGGTCTGATTTGGTCTGTCTGGCATCTGCCCCTCTTCTTTACCCCCGGCAGCAGTCAGGCAGGGACTTCTTTTCTAGTCTTTACTGCCGCCTGCCTTCTCGCCCGTTTCTGGCTGGCGGCTCTTTACAAGGTCAGTCAGTCCATCCTTTACTGTGTTCTTTTCCACGGGGCCATCAATACCATTGGTGAAGGCATTTTCCTGGGGAAGGGGACGGAAAATCCGCTCTTTTTCCTAGGCTATATCTTGATGGCGGCTTACAGTATCTATCTTTGGTATCAAAGGGATCAGCGAGACAAGGCTTAAAGATATTTTTATGATTTTGTATTTCTCCGGCTTTTTTGGTAGAATAAAGCTATACTAGAAACAAAGGGGAACAGAATGGCGCAGCGAAAAGACAAATCCCAGGCCATGAGAGAAAAAATTTTAAATACAGCAACCCAGCTCTTTATCCAAAAGGGGTCCGAAAAGACCAGTATGCAGGACATCGCCCAGACGGCAGGCATTTCTAAGGGGGCTATCTACCATCATTTCAAGTCAAAAGATGAGATTGTCCTGGCGGTGATGAGTAGCCGGCAGGAGCTGATGGAAGAAGAGATGAAGCAGTGGCTCAAGGCTACGGAAAATCTGACTGGCAGAGAGCAGCTGCAGACCATCATCAAGTCTAATCTGGGAAGTCAGACAGCCCGGGCTATAGATGGCATCATTTTGGGTGAGTATGAGAAGGACGCGGGCTTTATTTTGACCATGATGCGGGACAATCTGCGGATAGGCGCCTCTGTGGTCAGTGACATTATCAAAAAAGGCATGGCAGATGGGTCTATCCAGACTCAGTATCCGGACCAGGCTGCAGAAGTTTTTCTGCTGCTGGTGAATTTTTGGATGCATGGGACCGTTTTTGAAAGCGATCCTGAAAAACTGCCAGAACGCTTCCATTTTCTGCAGTTTATGATGACCTCGATCGGCATGGATATCTTTGATGATGAGCTCATGCAGCTCTTTATCCAGAAAAATAAGGCATAAAAAAAGGCGATAGGACAGAACTAAAAAATTTAATTCTGTCCCAGCCTTTTTATTCATGTTTTAAATATACTGTGGATATCCTCCTCGGTCAGGCCGATTAGAGGGTTGATTTTCAGAGAAAAGTTTTGAAAAGCAGGCTGAGCGTCTCCGCTTTATCCACTTTATGCTGGAATCCATTGGCATTGATATCCTTAGTGACGAGCTGATGGAGCAGACTTTGACATACTTAAAACGAAGCTAAGCGATGATTGGTACACCGAATTTTCCAAGTACAATTGTAGAAAGTCAATATAAAGAGGACAGCAAGCTGTCCTCTTTATAATTCAATATTTGGAAATTTGTCATGGATTTGATTTTTTAAACGAGTTAAAGCAAGATCTGTTTTAGAAACGTTTTGATGTCTTAGAGGCAGTTTCTCTTCGTTGCCATCTGAAAGAACAATCCGAATCTCATTTTTTCTGATGATGGGAAAGATAGAAATCATGAATGAATAGCTATGATGATAAATTGTTAGCGCATCATGTATGTCACATGTTTTAAAGCTAGATTTGTAACTGACCAGATGATTCTTGTAAAAGAAGACACGAATATCTGGGTCAACATAACCACTATTGTTTTCAATCTGATCCAGCGTTTCATTCAACTCGGGATAGAGTTTGAAAAAATCATTCAATCTTTTATGGTTTAAGTAATAACGAATGAACCCGATCAAAATGCAGAATATAGCAATATAGGTGAAGAAAGTGAAGGAAGTTGTTCCACCTTTTTGGAATTCTTTGTCATCAGAGAGAGTGATGTAGTATTTCAGTTGTTGGTTATTTTCATCATTAAATAGATACGATTTCATGATTTTAGCGTAATCAGGAATATCTGAAGCTGAGTGTACTGAGGCAATCAACCATTTTGGCTCTCCTCCTAAAGTATTCGCTTTTTCTAGTTCATCTACGAAGCGGCTAGTTGAAGAATCATTGCGTAGGCCAATATCGCTTTTCCTACCATTTTTATCTATATAAGATACTTTGTAGAAATAGGTTGAGTCATGCTCTTGTTTTAACTCAGCAACCGGTCCATCAATATGAGTAATTTGTATTGCTTGGCTGTAGGAGGTATCAGAGATTTTTGCAGAAAGAATTTTTCCTTCTTTTCGCAAGGTTTCCACACTGATATCCTTAATTCTTGTTGATGAACGGGTACCCAATAAAATGAGACAGCATCCTACAAGCACCCATTTTATTAGAGAGGCATATTTATTGTATTTCATTAATATCTCCTTTGAAGAAAGTTAATTGTTGTTTTGTCTGGTCGTATAGCCACATTTTAGCATTATACACAGAGCAAAGAAGGGAGTCAAGGCTTACTTAAAAATTCCCTTTATATCTTCTTCTCTTATCCCAATCATAGGGTCAATTTTCTGGAAGTTTTCCTCAGTTAGGACATAGTTTTCCACAGGTGTTTTCATTTTATCCACAGGAGTGTGGATAAGTTCCTGTGGGGCTTCTAGGTCAGCAAAACGCTCGACCAGATAGGTTTTGCGGGCGGTGCCGGTGTTTTTGACGGCATAGTCAAAGGCTACTTTTTCCCCAAGTAAGATCAACTTGCTCTTGGCGCGGGTGATAGCGGTGTAGATGAGGTTGCGCTGCAGCATCCGGTGACTGCTCTTAGTGATGGGCAAGATAACCACCGGAAATTCACTGCCCTGAGACTTGTGGATGCTCATAGCGTAGGCCAGGCGGATCTTGTACCATTCGCTGCGCTGATAAACAAGTTCATTGCCATCAAAGTCAATGGTCAGCTCGTCCTGCTTGGAGTCGGTGTACTTAGCAGGCAGAAGGTCGCTGATATAGCCTAAGTCACCGTTGAAGACATTGCTTTCGGCATCATTGACCAAGTGGATAACCCTATCTCCTTGGCGATACTGACAGTCGGGAGCTTCAAAGGTCAATTCATCTTTCTCTACAGGATTGATGAGATTTTGCATGAGATTGTTAATCTGGTCAATACCGGCTGGCCCCCGATACATAGGTGCCAATACTTGAACATCTTGAGCTGGGATACCGCTACGAATGGCTGAGCTAGCGATTTTCTCAATCATAGGCGGGATATGCTCATTTCTAGCTTCAAAATATGAGCGGTCCGCTTTTTTCTCTGTAAAGTCTGCTGGCAAAATGCCCTTCTGAATCTGGCTGGCCAGTGTGACGATTGTAGACTCTTCGCTCTGCCGATAGATGGTTTCCAGCTTGGTCTGTGGAATAGTTGGTATCTGCAGCAAGTCCGCCAGTACCTGACCTGGACTGACAGAGGGCAGCTGGTCGGCATCTCCGACAATCAAGAGCTTAGTTTGAGAGGAGATATTGCTGAGCAGCTGATTAGCCAACCAAGTATCCACCATGGAAAATTCATCCACAATGATAAAATCAGCATCCAGATAATCATCCAAATGACTGGTATCATCATCGCCAGTCATCCCCAAATGGCGGTGGATAGTGGCACTAGGAAGACCGGTTAATTCGTTCATGCGCCGAGCAGCACGTCCAGTGGGAGCCGCTAGCAGAATGGGTAAATCATGGGCTTTCCGCAGGTCCAAACCACGAAGTTGAGCATAGACTGCGATGATACAGTTGATAACGGTAGTTTTTCCAGTTCCCGGTCCGCCAGTTAGGATAAAGACCTTTTGATTGATAGCCTGACGGATGGCTTCTTTTTGGATACTGTCATAGGAGATGCCGGAGTTCTCCTCCACTTGCTGGATAGCCGCAGTAATGTTATCTGCGTCAAAGCAGTCTTGCTCTCCTTTTTCCAGCAGACGGAGCAGATTGCTCTTAATCCCTTCTTCAGAAAAAAATAGGCTGTTTTCAAAAATCTTGGTTTCTACATTTTGGACCTTATCTTCCTCAATCAGATGAGCCAGCTCATCAGCGACTAGACTAGGGTCCAGCTCCACTTGGCGTGAGCTTTCTAAGAGCTCGATGGTATGCTCTAGTAAATCACGAGCTTCAACATAGGTATCTCCCCGCTCCATAGACTGGGTCAGCAAGGTGTGGACAAGACCAGCCCGAAAACGCTCAGGGGCATCACTTTGGATACCCAGTTCTTCTGCCAGATGGTCAGCGATTTTAAAGCCGATCCCCTGAATATCCTCTACCAGCTGATAAGGATATTTTTCGACAATATCCAGCGTTTCTTCCTTGTAGGTATCTTGGATTTGAAAAGCCAGCTTATTGGGAATGCCGTAGGCTGCCAGTTTGGCTAGTACCATCTCCGTTCCGTAGTTGAGTCTGAGCTTGGCAACGAAGGCCTCGCGGTTCTTAGCTGCTAAGCCGTTTATCTGGGTCAGCTTTTCCGGCTCTGCTAAAATCTTGTCAATGGTGTCCTCGGTATCTTCTCCGTAGAGTTGGACGATTTTTTGAGCAGTCTTGACCCCGATTCCCTTGAAATGGTCACTGGAGAAGTATTTTACTAGGCCTTTACTGCTGGGTTTGGCTCGCTCATAGCGGGAAATTTTCAGCTGCTGACCATATTTGGGGTGCTGGACAAGACTGCCCCAGAAGGTGTAGTCTTCGCCTTCCATGACATCTGCCATGGAGCCGGTGACAATGATTTCAAAATCTTCAAAATCCTCGGCATCTGTATCCTCAATATCTAAGAGCAGGATACGGAAAAAGTTGCTGGGATTTTCAAAAATAATACGTTCAATCGTTCCTGAAAAGTAAAATTCCATAGTTTATAGGTTCTTCTTTTAAAACGAACCCAGCTGATGCTCAGCTGAGTTCGGTATGCTTAATAGGTCTTAAAAGGCAGCAGTGGCCAGAAGCGGAACTTAGCTTCGCCCTGGATTTGTTTTGCTTTGAAAGCACCAACCTGGCGGCTGTCCTTGGAAACAATACGGTCGTCACCCAGAAGCAGGTATTCATCATCCAGAAGCTTGATGGTGAAGACAGGACTGCCATCCTTGTCAACGGTGAAGGCTTGAGCCTGAGCTGCGAGTTTCCTGAAAAACTCACCATTATCATCATAATCGTCCCCAGTATAAGTGGATTGGAGTTTGTCTTCTTTGAATTTCTTGATGTAGTCCGTCAGGTAAGGCTCGTCTGTTTTTTTGCCGTTGATATAGAGAGTATCATTTTCATACTGAATAGTGTCGCCCGGCATACCGATGACCCGCTTGACAATCTCCTTGGTTGTACCGTTATCATCTGTCTCAGTGGCGACAACGATATCAAAGCGGTCAATAGACTGATGTTTGAGGACAAGCAGGTATTCCCCATTAGCTAGCGTAGGGTCCATAGAGTGGCCATCTACCTTTACAGGGGACCAGAGAAAGAGCCGTGACAGGATAATGACAGAGATGAAGAAGAGAAAGAGGCCCCATTCTTTGAGAAATGAGAGGACAGGATTTGATTTTTTCATAGGTTACCTTTCTAGAAGTTTTTGTGCTTTTTCAGTATTTTTAAAGTGGAGTTTAGCAGAATGCTGCAGACCGGCCATTCCATAGGCTTGAAGAATCTGGCTGGCAACGTAATCGCTCTTGCTTCCGGCTCCGCTAGGCAGGGTATAGCCTAACTCTTGACTAAGATTTTCTAGATTTTCCAGAAAGAGGTCGCGAGCAATAATAGAGCTGACCGCAACAGCTAGGAACTTCCCTTCAGCCTTTTCAATCAGACTTACCGGATTTGGAAAATGATTTTTTTCCTGCTTTAGGTATTTATTGTAGTTTTGCTGGCTGGTAAAGGCATCGATGACGATTTTTTCGGGATTGATGCCTTTTTGCAGCAGTAGGAAAATAGCTTGATTATGTAAGGCTACCTTGACAGAGACGGCGTTGTAGCCAGAAGCGATGACTTCGTTGTACTTCTCTGGCGATAGGAGCAGAGCTTGATGAGCAATCTTTTCTTTCAAGACCGGCGCCAGTTGGCGAATCTTACTATCGTTCAAGGTTTTAGAATCACCAACGCCCAGTTTTCTCAGAAAGTCGTGCTGGTCTGGAGTGACGAAAGAAGCTACGACGGCTAGTCCTCCAAAGTAGGAGCCGTTTCCGACCTCATCTGTCCCAATGAGGGCAAAATTCTGAGAAGCAGGACTAGAACTGGATTTGTCTGGTTGATGGCCAAAAAAGCCAGCGTAGTGAGCAGCTTTTGCCCCTTGAAAGAGAACTTTTCCAGAGCTGAAGACACTGACCGTCGCCTGATCCAGCCGGAAGAAATATTGAATATGTGGGTTCTTGTTAGAAGCCAGCTGGCTTTGATATTTCTCAACAAAAGCCTGAATTTCTTGAAGTTTGGGACTGAGGGTGATAGTTTCCATACCCCCTATTGTACCATAAAAAGGAAAAGTCGAAAGTCATAAGATTAAAAATCTTACAAAAATTTTGTAGGAGAGCACCGCTGCTTGCTATGTCAAAAACGATGAAAAAGAAAGTCCCTGTCTAGTTCCAAGTGTTTTTATAACTGACAAAGGGCTTCTTTTTTGATATAATACAATGAGGTGATTTTATGGCAAATTTGAATCGATATAAATTTACATTTGGAAACAAGACCTTAACTCTAACAACAGAACACGATAATCTCTTTATGGAAGAAGTAGAACGGGTAGCAAAGGAAAAATACAAGGCTATCAAAGAGCAGATGCCTGCGGCAGACGATGAAGTTCTGGCGATTTTGCTGGCGGTCAATAGCCTATCTACTCAACTCAGTCGAGAGATTGAGTTTGACGACAAAGAAAAAGAACTAGAAGATTTTCGTCACAAAATGCTCAGTGATTTGAGAGAAAAGTCGGGTAAATAGAGGAGAAATAATGCTTTCTATTATTATTTTACTAATATTGGCCTGGAGCTTTTATATTGGCTACTCGCGTGGCATTGTTCTGCAGGGCTATTATGCCGCTGCGACCATGGTTTCTATGTTGGTAGCTGGAGCTTTTTATAAGAGTTTGGCTAAGTTTATCAGCCTTTGGGTGCCTTATGCCAGTGCGACTCAGGGCTCTTCGACCTACTTTTTCCCTAGCTCCCAGCTCTTTCAGTTGGATCAGGTTTTTTATGCTGGTTTGGCCTATCTCATTATTTTTACGGCTGTCTACATCCTTGGGCGCTTTTTTGGGATTTTTGCGAATCTGATTCCCTACCCCAATAAGCTAGACACCAAATGGTACAATGTGACTAGCGGAGCCATCGCTGTTTGCATCTCTATTTTTGTTTTGGGAATGTGCCTAACTATTTTAGCTACGGTGCCGATGGAGATGGTTCAGGAGCGGCTCAACAGTAGCTTCATGATTCGCTTTATTGTCAAGTATACCCCTATCACATCCAATATCCTCAAAGATCTCTGGGTGAATCAAGTTATCGGATAAAAGACGACTCAGTTGGCCTGCTAGCTGGGTTCTTTTTTACTAGAAAAGAAAATTATGAACACAAAAATTTTAGAAACCTTAGAATTTAACAAGATTAAAGAACTTTTTGCTCCCTATCTTCTGACCGAGCAGGGGCAGCTGGAGCTGGGCCTGCTTTTGCCGACCAGCAAGAAGGAGACGGTAGCCTCGGCTTTTCTGGAAATGACGGATATGCAGCAGATTTTTGTGCAGCATCCCCACTTTAGTCTGGCTGCGACTCAGGATATCACTGCCTTGACCAAGCGCTTGGAGCTGGAAAGCGACTTGAATATTGAGGAGTTTTTAGCCCTCAAGCGCGTCTTGGCTGTGACTCAGGAGCTGGAGTCCTTTTATGAGGACTTGGAAAATGTGCACTTGGAAAAGCTGGACCGTCTGTTTGAGAATCTAGTTGTTTTCCCTAAGCTGCAAGGAAGTCTGCAGGCTGTGAATGATGGCGGCTTTATTGAAAGCTTTGCCAGCGAAAGTTTGAGCCGCATCCGTCGGAAAATTCAAGAAAATGAAAACCAGGTGCGGGAAATCCTGCAGGAGATTCTCAAAAACAAGGGAGAGATGCTGGCGGATCAGGTAGTGGCCAGTCGGAATGGCCGCAATGTGCTGCCTGTAAAAAATACCTATCGCAACCGCATTTCTGGTGTGGTTCACGATATTTCAGCCAGCGGCAATACCGTCTATATCGAGCCTAGAGCAGTTGTCAATCTCAACGAAGAAATTGCCAGCAGTCGGGCGGATGAACGATATGAAATTCAGCGGATTTTGCAGGAATTATCGGACCTATTCCGTCCCCATGCAGCTGAAATTGCCAACAATGCTTGGATTATCGGACATCTGGACCTAGTGCGTGCCAAGATCCGATTCATCCAGGAGACGGGAGCGGTGGTGCCAGATCTTTCGGAAGAGCAGGATATCCAACTGCTTAGTGTCCGCCATCCCCTGATTGAAAATGCAGTATCTAATGACCTGCATTTCGGGCCTGATTTGACAGAGATTGTCATTACTGGGCCTAATACCGGTGGTAAGACCATCATGCTGAAGACCTTGGGCTTGGCTCAGATCATGGCTCAGTCAGGTATGCCGATTCTGGCGGACAAGGGGAGTCGCGTCAGGATTTTCAGTCAGATTTTTGCAGACATTGGTGATGAGCAGTCGATTGAGCAGAGCCTGTCGACTTTCTCCAGTCACATGACCAATATCGTCTCTATTTTAGAGCAGGTTGATAGCGAGAGTCTGGTTCTGCTGGATGAGCTGGGAGCTGGGACTGACCCGCAGGAGGGTGCAGCTCTGGCCATTGCTATCTTGGAAGACTTGCGGTTAAGGCAGATTAAAACCATGGCGACGACCCATTATCCTGAGCTCAAAGCCTATGGGATTGAAACGGACTGGGTGGAAAATGCCAGCATGGAATTTGATACAGATAGTTTAAGGCCGACCTATCGCTTTATGCAGGGAGTGCCTGGTCGATCTAATGCCTTTGAAATCGCTCGGCGTTTGGGCTTGTCGGAAGTTATCGTTGGCCATGCCCAAGAGCAGACTGACACGGACAGCGATGTCAATCGAATCATTGAGCGCTTAGAGGAGCAGACATTGGAAAGCCGCAAGCACTTGGATAATATCCGCGAGGTGGAGCAGGAAAATCTCAAATTTAACCGAGCCCTCAAAAAACTTTACAATGAGTTTAACCGAGAAAAGGAAACCGAGCTCAATAAGGCACGCTTGGAAGCCCAGGAAATCGTTGATTTGGCTTTGTCAGAGAGTGAGAGCATTCTCAAAAATCTCCATGATAAGTCCAGTCTCAAACCGCATGAGATTATTGAAGCCAAGACTCAGCTTAAAAAGTTGGCACCAGAAACGGTTGATTTATCAAAGAATAAGGTGCTCAAGCAGGCCAAGAAAAATCGGGCGCCCAAGGTGGGAGATGATATCCTAGTCACCAACTATGGTCAGCGGGGAACCTTGGTCAAGCAGCTCAAAGACGGTCGCTGGGAAGCTCAAGTCGGTCTTATCAAGATGACTCTAGAAGAGCAGGAATTTAATCTTCTCAAGGCTGAAAAGGAGCAGCAACCTAAGCGCAAGCAGGTTAATGTGATCAAGCGAGCCAATACTGCTGGACCCAAAGCCAGACTGGACTTGCGCGGCAAGCGCTACGAAGAGGCCATGGAAGAGCTTGATGCCTTTATCGATCAGGCCCTCCTCAATAACATGGCTCAGGTGGATATTATCCACGGTATCGGGACCGGCGTCATCCGTGAAGGAGTGACAAAATACCTCCGCCGCAACAAGCACGTTAAGTCCTTCGGCTATGCTCCACAAAATGCCGGCGGCAGCGGTGCAACGATTGTGATCTTTAAGTAAGAAGGATAAAGAAAAATGGCTGGTTAAGCCATTTTTTGTGCTATAATGTAGGCGTATAATAGATTGGAGAGATAAGCCATGAAATTTAATTATTTATCAGATTCCTGCACGACTATTCTGGTGGGCAAGAAAGCCAGTTACGACGGTTCAACCATTGTAGCTCGTACAGAGGACTCGCAAAACGGGATCTTTACACCCAAGAAATTTGTTGTAGTGGAACCACAAGACCAGCCCCGTCATTATCAGTCAGTTTTGACATCTTTTGAGATGGAGTTGCCAGATAATCCAGTCCGCTATACGGCAGTGCCAGACGCAGCTCCCAAAGATGGAATTTGGGGAGCAGCTGGGATTAACAGCTACAATGTTGCTGTCAGCGCAACGGAAACGATTACAACCAATAGCCGCGTGCTGGGGGCTGACCCTTTGGTAGAGTCAGGTATCAGCGAGGAAGATATCCTTACGCTGGTCTTGCCCTATATCAAAACAGCTCGTGAAGGGGTTCTACGCTTAGGGAAAATCCTAGAGGAGTACGGCACTTATGAGTCCAATGGAATTGCAATCTCAGATGTCAACGAAATCTGGTGGCTGGAAACCATCGGTGGCCACCATTGGATGGCGCGGCGCGTGCCAGATGATGCCTATGTGACCAATCCCAATCAGCTGGGCAGTGATTATTTTGAATTTGATAATCCAGAGCACTTCCTCTGTCATCCAAATCTCAAAAACTTTATCGAGGAAAATCATCTCAATCTGAACTACTCGGATGAGGGCTTCAATCCGCGCTATGCTTTTGGCAGCCAGAAGGATAAGGACCGCCATTACAATACACCGCGAGCTTGGGATATCCAGCGTTTTCTCAATCCAGAAGCGGAGCAAGATCCAAGGAGTTTCTTCATTCCATGGTGCCGCAAGCCTTACCGCAAGATCACGATCGAAGATGTCAAGTATGTCCTGAGTGCTCACTATCAGGATTCGCCTTATGATCCTTATGGAGCAGAGGGAGATTACCACAGCAGACGGGCCTTTAGGACTATCGGCATCAATCGGACTAGTCAGACAGCCATTTTGCAGCTGCGCCCTAATCAACCGCAGGAAACGACAGGGATCCAGTGGCTATCCTATGGCTCCATGCCTTACAATACAGCCGTTCCTTTCTTTACTCAAGTCTCAACAACGCCAGACTACTTTGCCAACACGACAGACAAGGTTTCGACGGATTCCTTCTACTGGGCCAATCGACTCATTGCTGGGTTGGCTGATGCTCACTTTAGCAGTCATGTCGGAGACTTGGATGATTATCAGGAAAAGACCATGGCCTGGGGTCATGAAATGATTGGTCGGGTAGACCGAGCTCTGGCTAAGGGCGAGGATGTGGACTTTGAAGCTGAAAATCAAGCTATGAGCGACAAGGTGCAAGAAGCGACAGACCAGCTCTTGGAAAAAGTTCTCTTGGATGCCAGCAATCTCATGACCAACCATTTCTCACTGAGTGACTAAGGACCTACCCGTAGCAAATATTTTTCTTTCTCTTGCTTTTGGTGTAAAATGTTAACAAAAGTAAGCTATTCAAAGGAGAAGATTTATGGTAGCAGCAGTTACAGATGCAACATTCGCAGAAGAAACAAAAGACGGATTGGTTCTGATTGACTTTTGGGCAACTTGGTGCGGTCCATGCCGCATGCAGGCGCCTATCTTGGAGCAGTTGGCAGGGGAAGTTCATGAAGACGAACTGAAAATCCTTAAAATGGATGTGGATGAAAATCCAAATACTGCCCGTGAATTTGGCATTATGTCCATTCCGACCCTTCTGTTCAAGAAAGACGGTCAAGTCGTGAAGCAAGTCGCAGGTGTTCACACCAAAGACCAGCTCAAGGCAATTATCGCTGAATTAAGTTAATAGCATAGCCAAAAAATCGTTACATGTCGTAACGATTTTTTCATTTAGCCGATGACAGTAAAGGTCATACAATTTTGGGAAGAGCAAGTATACTATCATAGTGTGCAAAATACTGAAGAAGTATTTGCTCAGGTGTTTCCCTATAACTTATCATAAGCACTTATTGTGAAATGTGCAAAATTTCAAATGTTGGTAGTTGTGTGTCGGGTTTATTGGTATAAAAAGTAAAGATACATTTTTTCCATTTATCAGGATTGAAAATAACGGCTTTGCCACTTTCGTTGTTTTGCATTTGCTCGTGAATGGTAAAGGATTTTAAACTTTCAGATGCTTCTATATCAATGACTTCTAATGTAGCATATTTACTTGAGTCAAAATGATCAGATATTTCGACTGATGAAGTTATTCCGATTTCAATATTTTGCCAGCCAAACGAATTTAAAATATGATCAAAGTAACCATCAAATATGAATTTTGTCATTCCGTTGGTATTTTTCCAAATATATAGCGGACAGTAACTGTTAAATAATTGGCCTTCAGATTCTTCAGAGATTAAATAAACTTTGAAAAACAAATCGTCGAATCCATCCATCAAATGACCTGTATTTCGGACACGTTGTCTAATGATATCCATATCATAATCTGATGGTAATTTTATAGTATATTGCATTGCTTGCATTGTAGTACCCCTTTTCTAATGAACTATTGATAGTATAAATGATTTATATCATATTGAATAATACTTAAAAATGATATAATTATCATAAAAAGTGATAGGGTGTTTTAAATGAATTTTAATGATATGAACATTTTTGTGACAATCTATGAGACAAGGTCAATAAACAAAAGTTCAAAGATCTTACAATATGCGCAATCTAATCTCAGTGCTAGATTGAAGGTGCTTGAAACTGAATTAGATACAAAATTATTTTACAGAAAATATAATGGTTTAATTCCGACAGAAAGTGGAGATTTATTTTATCAATTTTGTAAGGAAACTTCTAACAATTTAGAGAAATTAAAAAAGAAATGTGAAACCTCGAAAATATCCATCTTAATTTCAGAATTATTGTTCAATCACGATATCAATAATTCACAAACAATTGATTTGAATAAAAGTGAGATCAATATCCAAAAAACTTCGGATATACCAATCATTGCTCATCAGGAAGACTTTGATAAAATTTTTTGCTTTCAAAAAATTGAAAATTTAAAGCATTATGATGAGACTATCGGGCATATCGAGTCAGTTTATGCTTGTTCGAGCAATATAAAGGCTACTGAGGAAATGCCTATATTCGTTAATAAAGATAAAAATTGCCCTTTTAGAAAACAAAGCTTAATGAAGTTTGCTCATTTAAAATCAGTTGTAGAAATTGATTCTTTTGAGAACATTATCAGCTTAGTTGAAAACGGGAAAGGAATCGCACTATTGCCTAAATGGTTAAATAAGAGAGCGAAAATCAAGCCATACGACCAAGACATCGTTCTGATTCCATTTTATCAGTATGAAAAGAAGAAACAAAGCAGGTAGCTCATTTAGAAGAAATGCTAATGCTAGAGTGGAAAACCATTTGACAAATTTCATAAATATACTTATAATAAGTATGCATATCATAAAGGAGATTTTATAATGGAATTTAGTTTTAGTTTAACCATAAAAGCATCAAAAGAAGATGTATGGGCCTACTATGAAAATATTGAAAAGTGGTATAACTGGGAAGAAGATTTAAAAAATATTACATTAAATGGTGAATTTAAGACGGGATCTTGTGGGATGATGGAACTCGAAGGAATGCCCCCAATGGAATATCAGCTGACACTTGTCAAGCCCTTTGAGGAATTTTGGGATAAAACAGCGACCCCGTTTGGAGATATCCTTTTTGGTCATCAGATCATTGAGAACGATGATGGCACTGTAAATGTCAAGCACACCGTAGCTTTAGATAGCAAAGATCAGCAACATTTGGAATTTTTAAGCCAAGTTTTCTCAGATGTTCCTCAATCTATTTTTATTTTAAAAAATTGTTTGGAAAAATAAGAATTCTTTACTTAGCTAGAGAATTTTTTCTTTCTCTTGTTTTTGGTGTAAAATGTTAACAAAAGTAAGTTATTAAAGGAGAAGATTTATGGTAGCAGCAGTTACAGATGCAACATTTGCAGAAGAAACAAAAGATGGATTGGTTCTGATT
>JABZYU010000035.1:0-19724 GCA_015264985.1 Streptococcus sanguinis
GGTAAATTATGCTTCCTTCATGATGACTGGTAATATTACGAATACCTCTTTAACCGTTGCCAGGGCTATTGACGAGGGGGATCCCAAAGTGCTTAAACAAGCTTCTTACACTACTATTATCATCTTTACATTTATGGTAGGAGTCGCAGCCTCAACTTGGTTTGCTCAATATTTACATGAATACAGCCTATATACGACTTTGCTTCCCTTGTTTGTTTTAAATTATTTCTTATTTATCGAGGCAAAAGAAAAACGCAACTAGAGATTCTAGAATGCGTTTTTTTATCTGATCCCAGCAGGATTCGAACCTGCGACCGTTCGCTTAGAAGGCGAATGCTCTATCCAGCTGAGCTATGAGACCAATACTATCTCATTCTATCAGAAAATAGGATTGCCGTCAAGATTACTTATGATAAGGACTCCCCTGCTGAATCATAAAAGCTCGATAGATTTGCTCTATTAAAACAAGGCGCATCAGTTGATGAGGTAGCGTTAATTTGCCAAAACTCATCAGAAGATTTGCCCGTTTTTTTACTGCAGGATATAAACCTAAACTTCCCCCAATAACAAAAGTGATATCAGAAAAGCCATGCACTGTAGTATCCATCATGAGCTGACTAAACTTTTCTGACGGAAATTGGTTTCCTTCAATTGCCAAAGCAATAACAAATTCACGCTCATTGATTTTAGCCAGAATTTTATTTCCTTCTTTTTCAAGAATCTGCTGATTTTCTAAATCGCTAGCTTTATCAGGTGTTTTTTCATCCGCTAGCTCAATCATTTCCACCTTGCAGAATCGATTGAGACGCTTCATATATTCAGCAATTCCATCCTTTAAATATTTTTCTTTCAGTTTTCCAACTGTTACAAGTTTTATTTTCATAAGTTTATTCTATCATATTCATCTATACTTCACACTTTATTAACAAGTAAAATTTATCTGGGAATCGGCTAATCTGTGTATTTTCTAATTCCTATCAACAGTTTTTCTAAGTTTTCCACACCTTGTGGAAAACTTAGAGGATTTAAGTTATAATTAAGTTTAGCTAACTATAATTTCATCAATTGTAATTCAAGGAGGAAAACATGAAAAACTCTTCAAATGCCATCAAAAAGGCTTTATTGCTTTTTGCAGTGTTAATTGTAGGTTTTATTGGCGGAAGTTTAGGGAACTATGTTACTACATTGGTAACTTCACGTGTAAAGATGAATGGAAATTCAACAACTAGTGTAGCTACTTCATATAAAAACTCTACAGATATTTCAGAAGCTGTGAAAAAGGTTCAAAATGCGGTTGTTTCAGTAATTACTTATGCTGAATCTTCTAGCAGCGTTATCAATGATGAATCTTCCAACGATGAATCACAAATCTCCAGTGAAGGTTCTGGCGTAATTTATAAAAAGGACGGAAAATCAGCCTATCTGGTAACCAACACCCACGTTCTGAACGGATCAACTAATGTAGATATCTTGCTAGCTGATGGAAACAAGGTTCCAGGTGAAGTAGTTGGATCAGACGTTTATTCAGATATTTCTGTCGTTAAAATTAGCTCTGAAAAAGTAACTGATGTCGCTGAATTTGGAGATTCTGGTTCTCTGACAGTTGGTGAGACAGCTATCGCTATAGGAAGTCCTCTTGGAACAGAATATGCTAACTCTGTAACACAAGGAATTATTTCTAGTTTAGGCAGAAACGTTACGTTACAATCTGAAAATGGTGAAAATATTTCAACAACTGCACTGCAAACAGATGCTGCAATCAATCCTGGTAACTCTGGCGGTCCGTTGATTAACATCCAAGGACAAGTTATTGGGATTACTTCAAGTAAAATTTCAACAAATGGTCAAACCTCTGTTGAAGGGATGGGATTTGCGATTCCATCTAATGATGTCGTAAATATTATCAATCAACTTGAAAAAAATGGAACAGTCACACGTCCTGCTTTAGGAATTCAAATGATGGATTTATCTAATCTGACAACTTCTGATTTTTCTAAATTAAATCTTCCTTCTTCAGTGAAATCAGGTATTCTTGTTCGCTCTGTTCAGCAAGGAATGCCTGCTGATGGCAAGCTTCAAAAAAATGATGTCATTACAAAAGTAGATAACACAGATGTGGAATCCACTAGTGACCTTCAGTCTGCTCTCTACAAGCATAGTATTGGAGATGAGGTAGAGATTACTTATTATCGAGATGGTAAATCTCAAACAGTCAAAATCAAACTCACTAAATCAACAAAAGAGTTAAGCTCAAATTAACCTATTTACAAGATTGTCAACACACCTTTACACAATCGTAAAGGTGTGTTATTCTATATACAAATGGAAAACTTTAAATATATTGCACTTAAAGATATTCGAACCAACCCCTATCAGCCTCGTAAAGAGTTCTCACAAAAAAAGATTGAAGAATTAGCAGCATCAATCAAAGAAAATGGTCTCATTCAGCCAATCATTCTTCGGAAATCTTCACTTTTTGGTTATGAAATTTTAGCAGGAGAACGGAGATTTAGAGCTGCCTCTTTTCTTGGCCTAGAAACGATCCCAGCTGTCGTCAAAGAATTATCTGATGATGAAATGCTGAAGCAGGCCATTATCGAAAATCTTCAAAGAGAAGACTTGAATCCTATAGAAGAAGCTGAGTCTTATCAAAATTTGGTTGACAAAGGCTTGACACATGATGAAATTGCTAAAATCATGGGAAAATCTAGACCCTATATCAGCAATATTGTCAGACTTTTACAGCTGTCTAAAGAAGTTCGCCAAGCTATAAAGGAAGAAGAGATTTCTCAAGGACATGCTCGCCTGCTGGTCCCCTTAAAAGAAGAAGAACAGTTACTATGGCTGGAAAAAATCTGTCGAGAAGATTTATCGGTTCGAGCAGTTGAAAAGCTTCTCCAGCAAAAAAAGAGTCTCAAAAAGAAACCTAATAAAGAACTGTTTGCTAAATCTGAAGAGGAAAAAATTAAAAAAATTCTCGGTCTGGAAGTTTCTATTCAGTTAAAAAGCCAGAGTAAAGGAAAGCTGATTATTCCTTTTGAAAGCGAAGAAGAATATCAAAGAATTATAAACAGTTTTAAATAAAACTGTTATTTTCTTTTTTTAAAATAACAAAATTATCCACTGGTAAATCAATTAGGAAGCCTATTAAAATAAGAAATTTTAACTTTATTCACATTCTGTGGATAACTTTAGCTAACAATGTGAATTCTTTTCCAGTTCTTGTGGAAAACTTTGAGCCTTTATGATAAAATAAGATGCGTATGAATCAGAAAATTATAGAAAAGGAGGGAAGTTATGACCAAAGAACAGGACTTTTGGAATCGTATTTTAGAATTGGCTCATGCTCAGCTAAAACAGACAACTTATGATTTCTTTGTTGCTGAAGCCAAGCTTGTCAAAGTTGAAGAAAAGCAAGCTGTTATTTTCCTAGATAGTCCAGTAAAACAACTATTTTGGGAGCAAAACTTAGTAGGAGTTATTCTTACTGCAGGATTTGAGATTTTTAATGATCAGATTGCTGGAAAATATATTTTTGAAGAAGAAACTAACACTGAAACTTCGAAATCTGTAGTAACCAGTCCTCAAATCAGCACTGTTCAGCCAAGCTTGCCACCTATTGATACTGGCTTAAAGTCAAAATATACCTTTGACAATTTTGTTCAGGGAGACGGAAATATCTGGGCTAAAGCTGCTGCCTTGGCGGTGTCTGAGAATCTAGCCACAACCTATAATCCTCTTTTTATCTATGGAGGACCTGGCCTAGGCAAAACTCATTTATTAAATGCTATTGGCAATCAAATTTTAGAAAATATTCCAGATGCGCGTGTCAAGTATATACCGGCTGAAACCTTTATTAACGACTTCCTTGAACATTTAAGATTGGGAGAGATGGATAGCTTTAAAAAAATCTATCGTAGTCTGGATCTTCTGCTAATTGATGATATTCAATCTTTGGGAGGAAAAAAGGTTTCAACTCAGGAAGAATTTTTCAACACTTTCAATGCTCTTCATGGTGAAAATAAACAGATTGTTTTAACCAGCGACCGCAGTCCTGATCATCTGGACAATTTGGAAGAACGCTTGGTAACACGTTTCAAATGGGGATTAACTCAAAATATTACACCGCCAGATTTTGAAACACGAATTGCAATTCTGCGAAACAAAATTGAAGACTTAGATTATATTTTCCCGAATGATACCTTAGAATATCTTGCAGGACAGTTCGACTCCAATGTCCGCGACTTAGAAGGTGCTTTGAATGACATCAGTCTCATTGCTAGAGTTCGTCATCTGAAGGAAATCACTATTGATATCGCTGCAGAGGCTATTCGAGCACGCAAGCAGGATTCAAGTCAGGTAACAGTTATCCCGATTGATAAGATTCAGTCTGAAGTTGGGAAATTCTATGGTGTTAGTGTCAAAGAGATGAAAGGCAGCCGTCGAGTGCAAAATATCGTTTTAGCTAGACAGGTAGCTATGTATCTGACTCGTGAGCTGACTGACAACAGTCTGCCTAAAATTGGTCGTGAATTTGGCGGGAAAGATCATACGACTGTTATCCATGCACATGGAAAAATCAAAACCATGATTGAATCAGACGACAATTTGCGTTTAGAAATTGAAAGCATCAAGAATAAAATAAAATAGCGTGTGGAAAACTACAGAATTTTTTCAAAACTTATCCACACTTTGTGAACAAGTCTCAAAACTTGTTAGAATAAGGATGAAACTATTTTTCCACATAATTCACACAAACTACTATTACTATTAATCTTATAATCATAAATAAATAAAAAGGAGATCCCATGATTCATTTTTCTATTAATAAAAATCTCTTCTTACAAGCTTTAAATACCACTAAAAGGGCTATCAGCCATAAAAATGCAATTCCTATTCTTTCTACTGTGAAAATCGATGTTACCAAAGAAGGAATCACCTTAATCGGCTCGAATGGTCAAGTGTCGATTGAAAACTTTATTTCTACTCAAAATGAAAATGCAGGCTTGCTTGTCAACTCAACAGGCTCAATTTTATTAGAAGCGACTTTCTTTATTAATGTTGTTTCCAGCTTGCCAGATATTATTTTGGATTTTAAAGAAATTGAACAAAAACAAATTGTCTTGACTAGCGGCAAATCAGAGATTACTCTGAAAGGAAAAGACGCTGACCAATATCCACGAATCCAGGAAATTTCTGCCAGCAATCCCTTGGTTCTTGAAACAAAAATTCTCAAAGATGTCATTAACGAAACAGCTTTTGCAGCCAGTGTTCAGGAAAGCCGTCCAATTTTAACAGGAGTTCACTTTGTTTTGACAGATAACCGTTCTTTGAAGACAGTTGCGACAGACTCCCACAGAATGAGCCAAAAGAAAATTACTCTGGAGAAAAACGGAGATAATTTTGACGTAGTCATTCCAAGTCGCTCTTTACGTGAATTTACGGCTGTTTTTACCGATGAAATTGAAACGGTAGAGGTTTTCTTTGCTAACAATCAAATTCTTTTCAGAAGCGAAAATATCAGCTTCTACACCCGCCTCTTAGAAGGAAATTATCCAGATACAGATCGTTTGGTTCCAACTGAATTTACGAGTGTCCTTACTTTTAATACTTCTGATTTACGTGCAGCTATGGAACGCGCTCGTCTCTTGTCTAATGCCACACAGAATGGAACAGTTAAGCTGGAGATTACAGGCGGTGTTGTCAGTGCCCATGTAAATTCACCAGAGGTCGGCCGTGTTAACGAAGAAATTGATACAGAAAGTGTAACTGGCGAAGATTTGACCATTAGCTTTAATCCAACTTATCTGATTGATGCTTTGAAGGCCATTGACAGTGAAAAAGTAACGATTAGTTTTATCTCATCCGTTCGTCCTTTCACCTTGGTACCGAGTGAAGACACAGAAAACTTTATTCAGCTGATTACACCTGTCAGAACTAATTAAGATGAAAAGCAGTGGGCCAAGTTAAAGATTCTTACTTCTTGGACCTAATCGTTTTTTATTCACAAAGTATGATAGATACTTAATATTTCTTCCTGGACAATGATAGTTCTTTGAAAGGAGAAAGAAAATGTATGAAATTGGTCATTTTGTAGAAATGAAAAAGCCGCATGCCTGCACCATTAAAGCGACTGGGAAAAAGGCGAATCGCTGGGAAATCACAAGGGTTGGTGCAGATATCAAAATCCGTTGCACCAATTGTGAACATCTTGTAATGATGAGTCGTCACGATTTTGAAAGAAAAATGAAGAAAATAATAGATTGAACTAAAAAATCATCGTAAATGCTATTGTAGAAAACTAAGTTGCATTGCTGAAGATTAGATTTAGATTTTTTTCTGATTTTTCAATCAAAAATGGATAGGACTTAAAAAGTCCTATCCATTTTGCTTTTATTTAAGATCTTCAAATTTACCGTCTTTAACTTCTTTATAACCTGCTTTTTCAAGTAATTTAGCAGTTTCTTTATAGCTGATATAATCCGCTTTTTGATTACCAGATGTTTGAAGAAGCTGTTTACTTTGTAGTTCTTCAATATCAGCTTTGCTAAAATCGATTGTCAGTTTTTCAGTTAAATAATCATCTTTGTACTCGATTTTATGAGTTAATCCTTTGATACCCTCAATAGATTTAGCATAGGCTTCTGTCTGCTCTTTAGCAGTGTCTTTTGTCAAGCCAACTGGTTTATAGTAGAAGGTGTTGTTTGTTTCGTTTATAAGAAGCTCATCACCTTTGTATTCAACAGTGATGCGGCTATCTTGCTTAGTATTTTGGTCAATCAGCTGGAAATAAGCTTTTTTAGGACTGCTGCAGGCAGCTAAAACAAACAAAGCGGAAACCGCAAGGAAGGAAAGAAAAAGTGTTTTGAAAGTATTCTTTTTCATTAGGGACTCCTTTAATAAGAATATTAGCTATATTATACCATTTTTTTCTTCAATTTATTTTACATTTTTGTAAAGAAAGCTAGAAAAAATAACTTAAATCCGCTGTTTAGGATAAGGATTTATGGTATAATGGTTTGGATTGAAAAGATGAATGGAGAAGATAAGAATGGCTTTGACAGCAGGAATCGTTGGTTTACCCAATGTTGGTAAGTCAACTTTATTTAATGCAATTACAAAAGCAGGTGCAGAAGCAGCTAATTACCCTTTTGCGACAATTGATCCAAATGTCGGGCGGGTAGAAGTTCCGGATGCACGTTTGGATAAATTAACAGAACTCATCAAACCACAGAAGAAAGTCCCAACAACCTTCGAATTTACTGATATTGCTGGAATTGTGAAAGGTGCTTCAAAAGGAGAAGGACTAGGGAATAAATTCTTAGCCAATATCCGCGAAGTAGATGCTATCGTCCACGTAGTACGTGCCTTTGATGATGAAAATGTCATGCGGGAACAAGGCCGTGAGTCTGAATTTGTAGATCCAATGGCTGATATTGAGACCATTAATCTCGAATTGATTTTAGCAGACTTAGAAAGTATTAACAAACGCTATGCGCGTGTAGAGAAGATGGCTCGTACCCAAAAAGATAAGGATTCAGTGGCAGAATTTAATGTTTTACAGAAAATTAAGCCTGTCCTGGAAGATGGTCTGTCAGCTCGCACAATTGAATTCACAGAAGAAGAGCAAAAAATTGTCAAAGGGCTCTTTCTCTTAACTACTAAGCCAGTTCTCTATGTGGCCAATGTCAGTGAAGATGAGGTGGCCGATCCAGATAATATTGACTATGTGAAGCAGATTCGTGAATTTGCAGCTACAGAAAATGCTGAAGTTGTTGTCATTTCCGCGCGTGCAGAGGAAGAGATTTCTGAATTGGATGATGAAGATAAGTCAGAATTTCTGGAAGCTATCGGCTTGACAGAATCAGGTGTGGATAAACTGACCAGAGCAGCTTATCATCTGTTGGGACTTGGAACCTACTTTACAGCTGGTGAAAAAGAAGTGCGTGCCTGGACCTTTAAGCGTGGAATGAAAGCTCCGCAAGCGGCTGGTATTATTCACTCAGACTTTGAAAAAGGCTTTATTCGAGCAGTGACTATGTCTTATGATGACTTAGTGCACTATTGCAGCGAAAAAGCAGTTAAAGAGGCTGGACGTTTGCGCGAAGAAGGAAAAGAATATATCGTTCAAGATGGCGATATTATGGAATTTAGATTTAATGTGTAAAGTATTTGTAAAGTTTAAAAATTCTAGGTTGGAAAATTTTTTCCAGCCCTTTTGGCTTTTATAAAGGAGAAAAATGGTAAAGTTAATAGTCGGTCTGGGAAATCCAGGAGAAAAATATATTGAAACTAAACATAATGTTGGTTTTATGTTAGTTGACAAGATTTGTAAAGATCTTGATTTAAAGTTTACAGCTGATAAAATCTTTCAAGCAGATATCGCCTCTACTTTTCTAAATGGTGAAAAAGTTTATTTTGTCAAACCAACTACATTTATGAATGAGAGCGGAAAGGCCGTTCAAGCTTTACTAGCATACTATGGTTTAGATATAGAGGATTTATTGGTCATCTATGATGATTTGGATATGGAAGTTGGTAAGATTCGTTTGCGCAGCAAGGGTTCAGCTGGTGGCCATAACGGTATTAAATCTATTATCAAACACATTGGAAGTCAAGAGTTTAAACGGATAAAGATAGGTATTGGCCGTCCAAAAGAAGGTATGACAGTGGTCCACCACGTTCTAGGAAAATTTGATACAGATGATTATATAACAATTCTGAAGACTCTTGATAAGGTTGACAATGCTGTAAATTATTATTTACAGTCAGGCAATTTTGAACAAACTATGCAGAAATACAATGGATAATAAAATGAACCTGATTGACTTATTTTGTCAAAACCAGCAAATTTCAGATTGGAAGAAAAATCTCCATAAAAACAGCAGACAGTTGATAATGGGATTGTCTGCATCAACAAAAGCAATTACTATAGCAGCTGGATTAGAAGAATCAGAGAAAATCCTTGTGCTGACTTCTAGTCAAAATGAAGCAGATCGTTTGACTAGTGATTTGATTTCTTTGTTGGGAGAAGACAAGGTCTATACTTTCTTAGCAGATGATACTCCTATAGCAGAATTTGTTTTTGCTTCACAGGAAAAAATATTTTCTAGATTAGATGCTCTAAACTTTTTAATAGACCATCAAAAGTCTGGAATTCTAGTTACTAATGTCGCAGCCAGCAAATTACTCTTGCCTGATTCTATTGATTTTAAAAATACCAATATAAATTTGACAGTTGGACAAGAATATGACCTAAATAATCTTGTAAAGATGTTGTCAAGATCAGGATACAAGAAGGTGTCTCAAGTTTTAAGTCAGGGAGAATATAGTCTAAGAGGAGACATCTTAGACATTTTTGAGCGCTCAGCAGAGGCACCTTATCGCCTGGAGTTTTTTGGCGATGAAATTGATGGTATTCGGATTTTCAATCCAGAAAATCAAACTTCAATTGATAACATAGAAAGTATTTTGATTAAACCTGTTTCTGATATCCTGCTTTCTGAGAAAGATTATGCTCGAGGACGGGAAAATCTGGAAGCTATTTTAGAAAAAGCTGTTGATCCTGCTTTGAAATCTTACTTAGAAGAGCTACTAATCAGTGCCAAAGAGGAGTTCCATCATGCAGATATTCGCAAATTCCTTTCTTATTTTTATCAGAAAGAATGGACTATTTTAGACTACTTGCCTGTTCATAGTCCTGTGTTTTTTGATGATTTTCAAAAAATTGTGGATCGACATGCTCAATTTGAACTGGAAACAGCTAGTTTGTTGACAGATGATTTACAAAATTGTAAAGCTTTATCAAGTCAGAAATATTTTGCAGATAAGTACCAAGATTATCGTCAATATAAACCAGCAACCTTCTTTTCAAGCTTTCAAAAAGGTTTGGGAAATCTGAAATTTGATGCTTTGTATCAATTCAATCAGTACCCAATGCAAGAATTTTTTAGTCAGTTTCCCTTGCTCAAGGAAGAGATTAATCGTTATAAAAAATCTGGCTATACAATAATTTTACAAGCAAATTCTTCGTCAGGTTTACAAAATTTACATAAAAATTTACAGGAATATGATATTCATTTAGACTATATAAAAGAGGCTGAGATTCACAAAAATGCAGTTCAGCTTATAGAAGGAAATCTTGTTCAAGGCTTTAATTTCGTAGATGAGAAAATTGTTCTTATTACAGAATACGAAATTATTCACAAGAAAATAAAACGAAAAATTCGACGTCAGAATATCTCCAACGCTGAACGACTGAAAGATTACAATGAGCTAGAGAAAGGGGATTATGTTGTCCATAATATTCATGGGATAGGACGTTATCTGGGGATAGAAACGATTGAAATCTCTGGCGTCCACCGTGACTATCTGACAATTCAATATCAAAATTCTGATCGTATTTCTATTCCAGTTGACCAGATTGATCTCCTATCAAAGTATGTTGCCAGCGATGGAAAAACACCTAAGGTAAATAAGTTAAATGACGGTCGTTTCCAGAAGAGTAAGCAAAAAGTTCAGCATCAGGTTCAGGATATTGCGGATGATTTGATTAAACTATATGCTGAACGCAGCCAGCTAAAAGGTTTTGCTTTCTCAGCTGATGATTCCAATCAAGAGGAATTTGATAATGATTTTCCTTATGTTGAAACAGAGGACCAGCTAAGAAGTATCCAGGAAGTGAAGAAGGATATGGAAAGCAGTCGTCCGATGGACCGACTCTTAGTTGGTGATGTTGGCTTTGGGAAAACAGAAGTAGCTATGCGGGCTGCTTTTAAGGCTGTCAATAATCATAAACAGGTAGCTGTATTAGTGCCAACAACGGTTTTAGCCCAGCAGCACTATACTAACTTTAAAGAACGCTTTAATGATTTTGCGGTTAATGTCGAGGTACTCAGCCGTTTCAGGAGTAAGGCAGAACAAAAACAGACTTTGGATAAGCTGCAGAAAGGACAGGTTGACATTATCATTGGAACCCACCGACTCTTATCCAAAGATGTAGAATTTGCAGATTTAGGATTGATCATCATTGATGAAGAGCAGCGTTTTGGAGTTAAACATAAGGAAACATTAAAAGAATTGAAAAAGAAAGTTGATGTCCTGACCTTGACAGCAACTCCTATTCCTCGAACTCTTCATATGTCTATGCTGGGTATTCGCGATTTGTCAGTCATTGAGACCCCACCTACCAATCGCTATCCTGTTCAAACCTATGTTTTAGAAAGCAATCCTACAGTAATTCGAGAAGCAGTATTACGTGAAATAGACCGAGGTGGACAGGTTTACTACCTTTACAACAAGGTTGACACAATTGAACAGAAAGTTTCAGAGCTAAGAGAGTTAATCCCAGAAGCTTCTATAGGCTATGTTCATGGTCAAATGAGTGAGATTCGTTTAGAAAATACTTTGCTAGATTTCATCAATGTAGAATACGATATTTTGGTGACCACAACCATTATTGAAACTGGAGTTGATATCCCAAATGCCAATACTTTGTTTGTAGAAAATGCTGACCATATGGGGCTGTCAACCTTGTATCAACTTCGTGGACGGGTTGGCCGCAGTAATCGGATTGCCTACGCTTATCTGATGTACAGACCAGATAAGATCCTAACAGAAGTTTCTGAAAAGCGTCTAGAGGCTATTAAGGGATTTACAGAGTTAGGTTCTGGATTTAAGATTGCCATGCGAGATTTGTCTATTCGAGGGGCTGGCAATATTTTAGGAAGTATGCAATCTGGCTTTATTGATTCTGTTGGTTTTGAAATGTATTCACAGCTTCTAGAAGAAGCCATTGCTAAAAAGCAGGGTAGAGAAAACAAGCGTCAAAAAAGCAATGCAGAACTTAATCTGCAGATTGATGCCTATCTGCCTAGTGACTATATTTCTGATGAAAGACAGAAGATTGAAATTTATAAGAGAATTCGTGAGATTGACAGCCGTGTAAACTATGAAAATTTACAGGATGAATTGATTGATCGTTTTGGGGAATATCCTGATGTTGTAGCCTATCTGTTGGAGATTGGACTTGCTAAGTCTTATTTAGATCAGGCTTTTGTAAAGTCAGTGGAACGCCAGCAGAATGCAGTAATTATTCATTTTGAGAAAATTTCGCAGCAGCTTTATCTGACGCAGGACTATTTTGAAGCACTTTCGATGACGAATTTAAAGGCTCGAATTGGTGAAAAAAATGGCTTGATTGAAGTGATTTTTGATGTGAGGAACAAAAAAGATTATGAGATTTTAGAAGGTCTAGTTAATTTTGGAGAAAAGATGCTGGAAATTAAACAGCGCAAGGCAGAATAAAGGTTACAATTCAGTGAAGTTTGGCTTTTTAAGCTCTATTTTTCTCAAAAAATGGTAGAATAATAAATTAAGAGAAAATGAGGTAATAGGATGAGATTAGATAAATATTTGAAAGTGTCACGGATTATCAAGCGACGTCCAGTGGCTAAAGAAGTAGCTGACAAGGGTCGGATAAAAGTGAACGGTATCTTGGCCAAGAGCTCAACAGATTTGAAAGTGGATGACTTGGTTGAAGTACGCTTTGGTAATAAACTCCTAACTGTAAAGGTTATAGAGATGAAAGATAGCACTAAAAAAGAAGATGCAGCTAAGATGTACGAAATCATCAGTGAAACAAGGATAGAAGAAGATGCCTAAAAATATCGTCCAACTCAATAATCGTTTTATTCAAGATGAAAATCAACGCCGCAGATATGTGGATCAGGAACGGCGGAAACGTAACCGTTTTATGGGCTGGGTTCTGATTTTGGTGATTCTCTTATTTATTCTACCTACCTATAATTTGTACCAGAGTTATCAAACCTTGCTGCAGCGTCGTGAACAGTATTCTAAACTGCAGGAGAAATATCAGACGCTCAGCGAAGAAAAGGTCTATCAATCTGATATAGCAACAAAGTTAAAAGATGACAGCTATGCAGCTAAGTATGCACGCGCTAAATACTCTTTTTCAAAAGAGGGTGAGTACATTTATACTATCCCAGATTTATTACCACAGTAGTTATGGAAGATTTACTAAAAACAATTGAGCAGTTCTTGGAATTTTCTGATGAAAAACTAGAAGAACTGTCTGAAAAAAATCAAGCTTTGAAACTTCAAGAAAATCAAGAGGAAAGGGGAAAACATGCGTAAGTTTTTGTTACTGATATTTTTGCTGCCAGCTTTATTTAGCAGTATCACAGTTATTAGTACCGAAAAAGATTTCGTATTAGACGAGGAAGAAAAATATCATTTTACAAGCACTACGTATGGACGCTATTATGACAGCATCCCGACAAATCCTAATGTTTATGAAGAAACTCCTACATTTACAGATTCTACTCTGAGTAAGACTGCTGGAAAGCTAGTTCCAGACCAGCCTATCCAGATAACTGGATTTTATGTAAATGAAGAAGAAGTCCCGATTTTCAAACTGAAAAATGGGCAGTTTGTGATAGCGGATAAAAATACAATTTACGAAGATACTGTCCAGTCAATTCAAGATATCCATCAAGAAATGTGGCTGAAACCTGGCTTTACTCTTTATGATAAAGCCAATATCAACGGAGCTAAAAAAATCAATACAACGGCAGCCCCATATACAAAAGTAAACATTGTTCAAATTGTTCAGACAGTCAAAGGAACTTATGCCCAGATTGAAGGACAGGGCTGGGTTTCTATGGAATTTCTGGATGAGACTGATAATCGAATGGACAAGGTTCAAGAAATTCTGAGCAGTAAGTACAACAAAGCGGACTACTCTATCTATGTGAAACAGCTGGACACAGGCAAAGAAGCAGGCATAAATCAAGATCAAGAGATGTATTCGGCCAGTGTGACCAAACTGCCTTATCTTTACTATGTGCAGGAACAGCTGGATCAGAAAAAACTTTCGTTAGATCAGAAGTTCAAGTATATTGGAGCAGTCAATGATTTTGCAGGTGCTTATGAACCAGAAGGAAGTGGCAGCATTGCTAAGTCAGCTGATGACAAGGAATATTCTGTTCAGGATTTGATAAATCGAGTGGCCAAAGAATCAGATAATGTCGCTCACAATATTTTAGGATATTATGCGACCAATCAATCTGATAAAAATTTTCAGCAGACGATCAATAAAATAGCTGGAAAGAAATGGGATGTGGAAGAAAGACAAGCATCTTCACGTATGGCTGGAAATATTTTGGAAGCGATCTATGAGCAAAATGGCATGATTATCGATGCCTTGTCTCAGACAAATTATGATAATCAGCGGATTTCTAAAAATATAGATGTTAAAGTGGCTCATAAAATTGGTGACGCCTATGATTTTAAGCATGATGCTGCGATTGTCTATACAGATTCTCCTTTTATCATTGTCATTTTTACTAATAATTCAAACTACGATAATATTTCTCAGATAGCAGACGATGTCTATGGAGTTCTGAAATGATTAAGCAAGAATTTCTTAAAAAAATGCAGGAGAAAAAGTATTTCCAAGACCATCGAAAAGTTTTGGTTGCTGTATCAGGTGGACTGGATTCTATGACGCTGCTGCAGCTGTTGATTGATTCTCAAAAAGAACTGGCTATCGAGCTTGCGATTGCTCATGTCAATCACAAACAGCGGCCAGAGTCAGATCAAGAAGAAAAGGCATTAGTAAAGATTGCGGAACAGCTTGGTGTAAAGATTTTTACATCAAGTTTTTCTGGTAATTTTTCAGAAAATGCTGCTCGGCAATTTCGTTATGATTTTTTCGAGAAAGTGATGCAAGAGGAACACTATACAGCTTTGGTAACTGCCCACCACGCAGATGACCAAGCTGAGACTGTTTTTATGCGGCTATTGCGTGGAGCTAGACTTCGCCATCTGTCTGGTATGAAAGCTGTCCAGTCTTTTGCTTGCGGGGAGCTGATTCGTCCTTTGTTTACTTTTCATAAGTCAGACTTTCCAGATATTCAGCATTTTGAAGATAGCAGTAATTTTCAAAATGACTATCTCAGAAATCGAATTCGTAATCTTTATCTGCCGAATCTAGAAAAAGAAAACCCACAAATTAAGGATTCTTTGCGGTATCTGGGAAAGGAAATTGAAGATTGGCAGACCGCTTTGTCTCACTTGACCAGAGATTTAGATATAGAAAATGTCCAAGTCTTTCATCAGCAAATCCCCCAGGTTCAACGTTTTCTATTGCAGAACTATCTTGAAAACTTTCCTGGACTGAATCTGAGCAAGCAGCAGTTTGAGGAGGTTTTAAACATCCTGCGGACTAAGACCAATTATCAGCACACTTTGAAAAAAGACTATGAGCTTGTTAAAGATTACCAGCGTTTTGAAATTAGAAAAATCAGTCGTAAGCCCGATTTAAAAATGGATTCAATTTTGTTAGAATTTGAGAATCTGATTGAGTTTGGGCATTATCGATTTTCATTCGGGATTCCTTTGAGTGGTGAAAATATCCAGAAAATTTTTGTTTCGCGTGAAACTTCGCTGACACTCCGTTTCCGAAAGGAGGGAGACAGTATTTTGCTGAATGATTATCACAAGAAACTTCGTCGTCTTTTTATTGATAAGAAGGTTTCTTTTGAAGAACGGAATTCATCTGTAGTAGTTGAACAAAATCATCAAATTTTAGCGATCTTAAATATTGCTATCAGTGATTTGAGTAAGGCATTAAAAAGTGATATAATGAGTACTATACTTTATATTCAGAAAATAGATGGGTAAAATTATGCTAGAACAAGATATCAAAAAAATATTGATTTCCCATGATGAAATCGTGGATGCTGCAAAAAAGCTTGGTCAGCAATTAACCAAAGACTACCAAGGTAAAAATCCAATTTTTGTTGGAATTTTAAAAGGTTCCGTGCCTTTTATGGCTGAGCTAATCAAGCATATTGACACACATATTGAGCTTGATTTTATGTTGGTCTCCAGCTACCATGGTGGTACTGCCAGCTCAGGTGTGATTAATGTTATTAAAGACATTGATCAAGATATCACAGGACGTGATATTTTATTTGTTGAGGATATTATTGATACTGGTCAGACTTTGAAAAATCTGTGCAATTTGTTTAAGGAAAGAAATGCTGCATCAGTTAAAATTGCTACACTTTTGGATAAGCCAGAAGGCCGTGTTGTTGAGATTGATGCAGATTATACATGTTTCACAATTCCAAATGAATTTGTTGTTGGATATGGATTAGATTACAATGAGAACTATCGTAATATTCCATATATTGGTATTTTGAAAGAAGAAGTTTATACAAAATAAAGGTTTACTATTAATAGATGAAAAATAAGCAAAACAATGGTTTTATAAAAAATCCATTTCTCTATATTCTGATTATTGTTGTCCTAGTGACAGGGTTTCAGTATTTCTTCTCGGGAGATACTGGCGGTCGCAGTCAGCAAATCAATTACACAGAATTAGTGAAGGAAATTAAGGAAAATAATGTCACAGAGATGAGCTACCAGCCAAATGGCAGTGTCGTAGAGATTTCAGGTACTTACAAAACACCTCAGGAATCAAAAGAAGATACAGGGATTTTATTTTTTACTCCAAACATTTCTAAAGTAGAGAAATTCACAAGTATTATTTTACCGTCAGATATTACAATTTCTGATTTACAAAAATTAGCCTCTGAGCATAACACTGAAATCAGCATAAAGCGCGAAAGTTCAAGCGGAATGTGGATTACAATCCTCACTTCCATCGTTCCTTTTGTGATTGTCATCTTCTTCTTTATGTCCATGATGAATCAAGGTGGAGGCGGTGGTGCCCGCGGTGCCATGAATTTCGGCCGCAATAAGGCGCGTGCTGCTAACAAAGAAGATATTAAGGTTCGTTTTTCAGATGTAGCTGGTGCCGAAGAAGAAAAACAAGAGCTAGTAGAAGTTGTTGAGTTTTTGAAAGATCGGAAACGTTACACCAAACTAGGTGCTCGTATTCCTGCTGGTGTTCTTCTAGAAGGCCCTCCAGGAACTGGTAAAACCTTGCTTGCTAAGGCAGTTGCTGGAGAAGCAGGTGTTCCTTTCTTCAGTATCTCAGGTTCCGACTTTGTAGAAATGTTTGTTGGGGTCGGAGCAAGCCGGGTTCGTTCTTTGTTCGAAGATGCGAAAAAAGCAGCTCCTGCCATTATCTTCATCGATGAAATCGATGCAGTCGGTCGTCAGCGTGGTGTTGGCCTTGGCGGTGGTAACGATGAGCGGGAGCAAACCCTTAATCAGCTCTTGATTGAAATGGATGGTTTTGAAGGCAATGAAGGAATCATTATCATTGCGGCTACTAACCGTTCGGATGTATTGGATCCAGCCTTGCTGCGTGCTGGCCGTTTTGACAGAAAAGTGTTGGTCGGCCGTCCTGACGTTAAAGGTCGGGAAGCTATTCTCCGTGTTCATGCTAAGAATAAGCCACTGGCTAAAAATGTTGATTTGAAACTAGTTGCTCAGCAGACACCAGGTTTTGTTGGTGCTGATTTGGAAAATGTTTTGAATGAGGCTGCTTTGGTTGCTGCTCGTCGTAACAAGAAAGTCATTGATGCAGATGATATTGATGAAGCAGAAGATCGGGTAATCGCAGGACCTTCTAAGAAAGATAAGATGGTGTCTGAACGTGATCGTCAAATGGTTGCTTATCATGAAGCTGGACATACTATTGTTGGTTTGGTATTGTCAAATGCGCGTGTCGTACATAAGGTAACTATCGTACCTCGTGGACGCGCTGGTGGATATATGATTGCCTTGCCTAAAGAAGACCAAATGCTTCTATCTAAAGAAGATATGAAAGAGCAATTAGCTGGTCTTATGGGTGGCCGTGTAGCTGAAGAGATTATCTTTAATGTTCAAACAACGGGTGCTTCTAATGACTTTGAACAGGCAACTCAGATGGCCCGCAGTATGGTAACAGAATATGGAATGAGCGAAAAACTTGGTCCGGTTCAATACGAAGGAAACCATGCTATGTTTGGTGCAGCCAGTCCTCAAAAATCAATTTCAGAACAGACAGCATATGAGATTGACGAAGAAGTAAGAGAACTTCTTAATGAAGCTCGTAACAAAGCTGCAGAGATTATTCAGTCCCATCGTGAAACTCATAAATTGATTGCCGAAGCGCTTCTTAAATATGAAACTTTGGATAGCAATCAGATTAAATCATTGTATGAAACTGGCAAAATGCCAGAAGAGTCTGAACTTGAATTAGATAAAGAAGCTCATGCACTTTCTTATGATGAAATTAAAACGAAAATGGAAGAAAAAAGTTCCGAGTAGAAGAAGTTGGAGAAATTCCAACTTTTTTCTCTTTTTCTGAAATAATTATTGACAAAGGAAGAAAAGCTGATATAATGGAATATGTTCTGCAGAGGGACAAAAAATGGTCCGTTGGTCAAGGGGTTAAGACACCGCCTTTTCACGGCGGTAACACGGGTTCGAATCCCGTACGGACTATATAATCCGCCATAGCTCAGTTGGTAGTAGCGCATGACTGTTAATCATGATGTCGTAGGTTCGAGTCCTACTGGCGGAGCTAGGTTTAAAAAATCAAATGTGTAAGCATTTGATTTTTTTCTTGCTTTCATACTTCGCACAATCCTCCCAAATGACTAAATATACGCCTGAAATGACTTAAAAACAGTTATTCGAGTCAGAAGAGCTCCTGAAAGATGCTTTTTAGAAGAAAGAGCCCACCTTACTTTCTATTTACAGTAGAATTAAGTCAAGTAAATTTTAAGGAGGAACTATGGATTTTAGAACTACTTATGAGAAGGTAAAATGGATAGTTTGGAAGTGTAAGAAAGACTATTATATTCATTTGTGGGAACATAGTGATTGGGAGCAAGAAGGGATGTTAGTTTTATACGAACTTCTGCTTAAAGAAAAAGGAATTGAAAATGATGAGGAAAAACTCTATCGTTATTTCAAAACAAAATTCAGGAATCATATACATGATAAAATTCGTAAACAAGAAAGCCAAAAGCGCAAATTGGACCGCCAGCCTTATGAAGAAGTGAGTGAGATTGGTCATCGTTTGAAATCAAAAGAGTTGTTTCTAGATGAGTTAGTTGCCTTCAGAGAAGCGATTGACAATTATAAAAGAACTCTTGATGATGTTGGATTGGATAATTATCAGAGGTTGATGAGCAACGAGCGCTTTAAAGGAAGAAGAGCCATGCTTAAAGATTTAAAAAATCACTTAAAAGATTTTCAAGATAATACGATTTTGTAATGAACAAACTTGATGACTTTATTTCTGTTTTTCTAGAACAGGTTAGAGCATCAAGTTTTTTTATTAAATAAAAATCAAAAAAGATTAAAAAAGGTATTGACAGGGTTAGGGTATAGGTGATATACTAATATAGTTGTCGCGAAAGACAAAGCCCTTTGAAAACTGAACAAGACGAACCAAGTGCAGGGTGACATAGAGATATGTAACCTGTCAAAAAACGAAAATAAATCTGTCAGTGGACAGTAATGAGTGCGAACTCAAACTTTTTAATGAGAGTTTGATCCTGGCTCAGGACGAACGCTGGCGGCGTGCCTAATACATGCAAGTAGAACGCTGAAGAGAGGAGCTTGCTCTTCTTGGATGAGTTGCGAACGGGTGAGTAACGCGTAGGTAACCTGCCTGGTAGCGGGGGATAACTATTGGAAACGATAGCTAATACCGCATAAAATTGATTATTGCATGATAATTAATTGAAAGATGCAATTGCATCACTACCAGATGGACCTGCGTTGTATTAGCT
>JABZYU010000036.1:0-19297 GCA_015264985.1 Streptococcus sanguinis
GCTTATACAGAAGACGGTCCGCACATTAACTCTGGCTTCCTAGATGGCTTGGACAAGGCTGCCGCTATTGAAAAGATGGTTGCTTGGCTGGAAGCAGAAGGTGTCGGAAACGAAAAAGTCACCTATCGCCTGCGCGACTGGCTCTTTAGCCGTCAGCGCTATTGGGGTGAGCCGATTCCAATCATTCATTGGGAAGATGGCACCTCAACGGCTGTTCCTGAAAATGAACTTCCACTTGTCTTGCCTGTAGCCAAGGATATCCGCCCTTCTGGTACCGGTGAAAGCCCTCTGGCCAATCTGACTGACTGGCTGGAAGTCACTCGGGAAGATGGTGTCAAAGGACGCCGCGAAACCAACACTATGCCTCAATGGGCTGGTTCCAGCTGGTATTACCTGCGTTACATTGACCCTCACAACAATGAGAAATTAGCAGACGAAGACTTGCTCAAGGCATGGCTTCCAGTTGACATATACATCGGTGGTGCAGAGCACGCCGTGCTCCATCTCCTCTACGCTCGCTTTTGGCACAAATTCCTCTATGATATCGGAGTGGTTCCGACCAAAGAGCCTTTCCAAAAACTCTTTAACCAAGGGATGATTCTGGGGATTAGCTACCGTGATAGCCGTGGTGCTCTGGTGGCGACTGACAAGGTGGAAAAACGCGATGGTTCTTTCTTCAACATTGAGACCGGAGAAGAACTGGAGCAAGCGCCTGCTAAGATGTCTAAGTCTCTGAAGAATGTGGTCAACCCAGACGATGTAGTGGAGCAGTATGGTGCCGATACATTGCGTGTCTATGAAATGTTCATGGGGCCGCTGGATGCATCTATCGCTTGGAGCGAGGAAGGGTTAGAAGGTAGCCGCAAGTTCCTGGATCGGGTCTATCGTCTTCTTAACTCTAAGGAGCTGGTCTCTGAAAATAGTGGTGCTCTTGACAAGGTCTACCATGAAACAGTCAAGTCTGTCACAGAGCAGATTGAGGAGCTCAAGTTTAACACAGCCATTGCTCAGCTCATGATCTTTGTCAATGCAGCCAACAAGGAAGAAAAACTCTATGTCGAATATGCTAAAGGTTTCATTCAATTGCTTGCGCCTTTTGCACCGCACTTGGCTGAAGAACTCTGGCAGTCACTAGCTCAAACTGGCAAGAGCATTTCCTACGTAGCTTGGCCAACTTATGACGAAAGCAAGCTGGTTGAGGCAGAGGTCGAAATCGTAGTTCAAATCAAGGGTAAAGTCCGTGCTAAGCTAATCGTAGCTAAGGACCTGAGCCGTGAGGAACTGCAGGAAATCGCTCTGGCAGATGAGAAAATCAAATCCGAAATTGCCGGCAAAGAAGTTGTTAAAGTGATTAGCGTGCCGAATAAACTAGTTAATATTGTGGTGAAATAATTACTTTTTATAGTATGCTTATAAAGGAGGAGTCGTGAAAAGGTCTCCTCTTTTTTCAATAGAAATATTGTCTTAAATAGTAGAACTTTTCTCATTTTTCGATTTTCTCTTGTATTAGTTCTGGTTTTTATTTATAATCATTATAAATAAATAGAAAGAGAAATTTTAAATCGTGGAAGAACATAAAATTGATACGAACTTTAGTGGGCGGCTGAATATATTGCGGGCTGGGGTTTTAGGAGCTAATGACGGCATTATTTCTATAGCAGGTGTGGTTATTGGGGTGGCTAGTGCGACGGAAGATGTCTGGATTATCTTTCTGTCTGGTTTAGCGGCAGTCTTTGCGGGTGCCTTTTCTATGGCTGGTGGAGAGTATGTTTCTGTTTCTACTCAAAAGGATACAGAAGAAGCTGCTGTTGCCAGAGAGCGGGAGCTTTTAGAGAAAAATCCAGATATCGCTAGGCAGTCTCTCTATGCTGCCTATGTTCAAAATGGCGAGTGTGAGACTTCTGCCCAGCTCATGACTAATCGGGCTTTTCTCCAGGATCCTTTGGAGGCTTTGGTACAGGAAAAATATGGAATCGAGATTGAGGAGTTCACTAATCCCTGGCATGCTGCTGTATCAAGCTTTTTAGCCTTTGCTATTGGTGCGCTTTTTCCTATGATTACCATTATCCTGCTTCCAGCCACTATCCGTATCTGGGCAACCGTTCTGATTGTGGCCTTGGCTCTTTTGGGAACGGGCTACACCAGCGCTAGATTGGGCAAAGCACCGCTCAAAAATGCTATGATTCGCAACCTCGTAATCGGCCTTCTAACCATGGCGGTCACCTATGCAGTAGGGCAGGTATTTGCAATTTAGATAGTAGAAAAAGTTAAAGTCAGTAATTTTACTGGCTTTTTGAGTTGTCAAATCTAGAGAAAAATCCAGCTTTAACTATTGTCTGAATGAGTTCAGAGCCCTTCTTCCCATTCTCTAATTTCAAAGTTCGGGAGAAAGAAGTGCGTGGCCTTTCTTTTTTGTGAAAATTTTCTTTATATCAAGAAAACTTTTGGAAAATATGATATAATAGTTGCGTATAAAATATGAAAAGGAGTTTTTGTAACATGGCAAAACTTACTGTTAAAGACGTTGATTTGAAAGGTAAAAAAGTCCTCGTTCGTGTAGACTTTAACGTACCATTGAAAGACGGAGTGATTACGAATGACAACCGTATCACTGCTGCTCTTCCAACTATTAAATACATCATCGAGCAAGGCGGTCGCGCAATTCTCTTCTCTCACCTTGGACGTGTAAAAGAAGAAGCAGACAAAGAAGGTAAATCACTTGCTCCAGTAGCTGCTGACTTGGCTGCTAAATTGGGTCAAGACGTTGTTTTCCCAGGTGTCACTCGTGGTGCTGAATTGGAAGCAGCTATCAATGCTCTTGAAGATGGACAAGTTCTTTTGGTTGAAAACACTCGTTTTGAAGATGTGGACGGCAAGAAAGAATCTAAAAACGATCCAGAACTTGGTAAATACTGGGCATCTCTTGGAGATGGTATCTTTGTAAATGATGCATTCGGTACAGCTCACCGTGCACACGCATCTAATGTCGGTATCTCAGGCAACGTTGAAAAAGCAGTTGCTGGCTTCCTTCTTGAAAACGAAATTGCCTACATCCAAGAAGCGGTTGAAACTCCAGAACGTCCATTCGTGGCTATCCTTGGTGGTTCAAAAGTTTCAGACAAGATCGGTGTTATCGAAAACTTGCTTGAAAAAGCTGATAAAGTCCTTATCGGTGGTGGTATGACTTACACATTCTACAAAGCACAAGGCATCGAAATCGGTAACTCACTTGTAGAAGAAGATAAATTGGATGTTGCGAAAGCTCTTCTTGAAAAAGCAAACGGTAAATTGATCTTGCCGGTTGACTCAAAAGAAGCAAACGCATTTGCTGATTACACTGAAGTGAAAGACACTGAAGGCGAAGCAGTGGATCCAGGCTTCCTTGGATTGGATATCGGTCCTAAATCTATTGCTAAATTTGATGAAGCTTTGACTGGCGCGAAAACTGTTGTCTGGAATGGCCCTATGGGTGTATTTGAAAACCCAGACTTCCAAGCTGGTACAATCGGTGTTATGGACGCTATCGTGAAACAACCTAGCGTAAAATCAATCATTGGTGGTGGTGACTCAGCTGCCGCAGCCATCAACCTTGGCCGTGCAGACAAGTTCTCATGGATTTCTACTGGTGGTGGTGCATCAATGGAGCTTCTTGAAGGTAAAGTATTACCAGGACTTGCAGCACTGACTGAGAAATAAGCAGTAAACCTAGAATATTTAATATTCTATAAAACTATAATAAGAGAAGGACTAGTAAAGACTGGTCCTTTCTTTTTTACGTAAAATCTGTGGAACGGAGAGGGAAGAGAAAATCATAAATAGACATTATACAATTAATGTCCAAAAAAGGTAAATAAACTGAGGAAAAAATGCTTGCAAAACAAGGGAAAACTTGATAGGATAAAGGTATGTATTCTGATGCTTACAGAGAGTCAAAATGAGAATGGAGCTTCCAGTAGGAGGTTTCAATTATTTTTTGATTTTCGGAGGGCTTGGGATAACTGCAGACTGTAAAAGTTAGCAGGGGGAGGAGAAAAATGAAGAAAAAAGAAGTTTTTGGTTTTCGGAAAAACAAGGCTGTTAAAACTTTATGCGGTGCTGTTCTAGGTGCGGCTTTTTTAACGTCAACGATGCAAGTAAGAGCAGATGAAGTGGTATCTGATACCAATAGTCCTGTCAATACTGAAATGGTAGGTACTGGAAATGCAGCGACTAATCTGCCTCAAGCTCAAGGGCCAGCCAGTCAGGCATCTCAAGAGAGTCAGGCGCGAGCAGGTCAGGCAGATGGCGGTGTGACAGTGACTGTTCCAACAGCTGGTTTAGATGAAAGCGTCAAAAAGGCTCAAGAAGCTGGGCTGACAGTGGTCAAAGACCCAGCTGTTGACAATGGAGTAGCCCAGACTGCTCAAGAAACAGCAGACAAAAAAGCGGAGATTGCAGCAGATTATCAAGCGCAGGTAACCGAGATTGATGCCAAGGTCAAGGAGTACAAAGAAAAAGTATCAGCCTACGAGGCAGAAGTAGCTCGGATTACAGCAGAAAACAAAGCGATAGCTGAGCAATACGCTAAAGATTTGGCTGCTCATCAAGCAGAAGTAGCTCGGATCACAGCAGAAAATGCTCAGCTGAAAGCAGATTATGAAGCGGCACTTAGTAAATACAAAACAGATTTAGCAGCGGTTCAAAAGACGAATGCGGATAACGCGGCGGCTTACCAAGCGGCAAAAGCGGCCTATGATGCAGAATTAGCCCGTGTCCAAAAACTGAACGCAGAAACAAAGGCTAATTATGATGCAGCTCTGGCGGCTTATGCTAGTGAGCTGGACCGTGTTCAAAAGGCGAATGCGGCAGCTAAGGCCCGGTATGAAAAAGCTTTAGCGGATACTCAAGCTGCAAATGCTAAGATTGCTGCTGATAATGAAGCTATTAAACAGCGGAATGCGGCTGCAAAAGCGGCCTACGAGGCAGCACTTGTCCAATATCAAACAGATTTAGCAACTGTCCGAAAGACGAATGCTGATAATGAAGCGGCATATCAAGCGGCTCAGGCAAATTATCAGGCAGAATTGGCCCGTATCCAAAAGGAAAATCAAGATAAAAAAGCTCAATATGAAGCAGATTTAGCAGCTTATGAAGCGAAAAAGACTCAAATTGAAGCTGAAAATGCAGCAGCTCAAAAAGAATATGAGCAAAAGCTAGCAGAGAATCAAGCTAAGAATGCCACTATAGCAGCTGAAAATGAAGAAATCAAGAAGCGTAATGCTCAAGCCCAAGCAAACTATCAAGCTCAGTTGGCCCAGTATAATGCTGATTTGGCTGTCTATAACACAAAATTAGCCAAGTATCAGCAAAATAAGGCTAAATATGATGCTGAACAGGCCAAGATTAAGGCTGGACTGGCTCTTGCAGAAACAAAGAAGACTGAAGACGGGTATTTGAGCCGTCCAATTGCGCAAAGTCTGGTTTTCAAATCAGAACCTAATGCTGATCTGTCACTGACTACAAATGGTGAGTTCGTCAGCTATGCTGGCATGGAAGCCGCTGTGAAGAACACTGCAGAGTTTTCTAAGAAATTCTTCCAGTTGGACAACTTCAAAGTAACAGATATTCAAAATGCTAACTATCAGACCAATCAGCAGGAAAGCTTTGGTACGGTTGGTAAGTATGCAGACTATAGTTCTAACGTAACAAGTGGTAAAGGGCCAACTGAATGGTCTTCTGTCTTGTTGCGTCGTGGTGAGTCTGCTACAGCAACCTATACAAATCTCCAGGGGACTTATTATCGAGGGAAAAAAGTTTCTAAAATTGTCTATACTTATACCCTTGATCCAAGCTCTCAATTCCGCAATGATAAGGCCTGGTTAGGTATTTTTAAAGACCCGACAATGGGAGTTTTTGCTTCAGCTTATACAGGAAATTTTGAAGATGCAACCTCTCTCTTTGTGAAGACGGAATTTGTCTTTTATGATGATAAAGGCCAACCTATTAATTTTGATCAGGCTTTGATGTCCGTGGCTTCCCTCAACCGTGAAGCTAATTCTATCGAAATGGCCAAAGATTATACCGGAACTTTCAACAAGATTTCAGGTTCATCTATTGGTGAAAAGAACGGCCAAATTTATGCGACTGAGTCTGAAAACTTCAAAAAAGGAGTTGGCGGATCTCGCTTTACCATGTATAAGAATGCTCAGCCGGACTCAGGCTGGGACACTACAGATGCTCCTAACTCATGGTATGGAGCAGGAGCGGTAGAAATTTCTGGCACAACCAACAGTATGACGATTGGAACAATTTCCTCTTCTGAAGTGTTAGGCCAGCCAGAGGCTACTGATCCACGTAGGGCTGACAAACTAGCTCCTAAGAAGCCAAATATTTGGTTTGCGATTAATGGTGATGTTCGAGCGAATGATCTGCCAATCATCACAGTAGAAGAACCGGAAGCGCCAGTAGCTCCTACAGCTCCTGCAGCGCCAAGTGAAGAAGCGCTTAAGCCTTTGGAGCCAGCTCCAACTACACCAACACCGAAGGCTCTTCCAACACCTCCGGCAGCACCGACTTATGAAAAAGAACCGACGCCACCGACACGTACACCGGAAACACCAGAGCCTAGTAAGCCTTCTGAGCCAAGCTATGAAGTAGAAAAAACTGTCCGGCCAGCAGTGGTAGAACCGACCTATGAAAAAGAGCCAACCCCTCCGGCAGCACCGACTTATGAGAAGGAGCCGGAAGCGCCAACTCCTACACCAGATACACCGGAGCCTAATAAGCCGGTAGAACCAACTTATAGCCCGTTGCCAACCTCACCAGCAGAGCCTGTTTATCAAAAAGAGCCAGCAGCGCCCGTAGCTCCGACTGTGCATTATCATTATCATCTCTTGCAATCTCAACCGCAGATTAATAAAGAGATTCAAAATGACCAAGGCACCAATATTGATAAGACTCTGGTGGCTAAGCAGTCCGTCGTTCAGTTTGCTCTAAAGACAGAAGCTCTTCCAGCTGGACGCAGTGAGACGACTTCATTTGTCATTACTGATCCGTTGCCAAGTGGTTATGAAGTTGACTTAGCAGCAACAAAAGCTGCTAGTGCAGGCTTTGATATCAGCTATGACAAGGCTAGCCACACAGTAACATTCAAGGCAACTGCAGCAACCTTAGCTACTTATAACGCTGATACGACCAAAGAAGTTACTACGCTCTTTCCAACATTAGTCGGCCAAGTGCTCAACGATGGCGCGACTTATACCAATAATTTCACCCTGACAGTCAATGATGCCTATGGTGTCCGCTCAAATGTCGTACGCGTGACTACGCCAGGCAAGCCAGACGATTCAGACAATCCTAGCAATAATTACATCAAGCCAACCAAGGTCAATAAAAACAAGGCAGGCTTGGTGATTGATGGTAAGGAAGTCTTGGCTGGTTCAACCAATTACTACGAGCTGAACTGGGATTTGGATCAGTATAAGGGTGACAAGTCATTTAAGAGCACAATTCAAAAAGGTTTCTACTATGTAGATGACTATCCGGAAGAAGCACTCGAACTTCGTCCGGAATTAGTCAAGCTAGTAGATGCAGATGGCAAGGCTGTGGCAGGTGTGACAGTGACCCACTACGAGAGCCTTGAAACAGCCCCTGCAGCAGTTCGAGAGCTCCTTCAAAAGGCCAATATCACTGTTAAAGGTTCTTTCCAACTCTTTGCAGCAGACGATGCCCAAGCCTTTTATGACCAATATGTCGTAACAGGTAAGTCTTTGACGATAACAAGCCCTATGGCTGTCAAAGAAGGAATGGGCCGCACAGGCGGTAAATTCGAGAACCGGGCTTATCAAATTGACTTTGGAAATGGTTATGCGACAGACGTAGTCGTGAACAATGTTCCTAAAATCAGTCCTGAAAAAGATATTACCCTGAGTTTGGATCCGACAAGTGCAGAGAACTTGGATGGCAAGGAACTGACTTTGGGACGGCACTTTAACTACCGTCTCATCGGCGGCTTGATCCCTGCTAACCATTCTGAAGATTTGACAGACTATAGCTTTGTGGATGATTATGATCAACGAGGCGATGAGTACACGGGGGCTTACAAAACCTTTGCTAAAGTAGACATCACGCTCAAAGATGGTAAGGTGATAAAGGCTGGTACAGATTTGACTGAGTATACAGCTGCGAATATTGATCTTGAGAAAGGCTTGATTTCTATTCGTTTCAAGGAAGAATTCTTAGAGACTATTTCTCTGGATTCAGCTTTTCAGGCTGAAACCTATCTACAGATGAAGCGGATTGCTGCGGGTACTTTTGAAAATACCTACATCAATACTGTCAATCATGTAGTCTATGCTTCAAATACAGTTACAACAGTCACTCCTAAGTCACAGCATCTGATTGTTTCGGGTGTAAACGATCCAAGAAGAGCCAATCCAACTCCAGTGGCTAAAAAGATTCCTGTTTCTCTTCTGCCAGAAACGGGAGCCAAAGATGCAGTCTATCTGCCATATCTAGGTTTAGCAGCCATTATTGGTGCTTTAGGTCTAGGAAAATTGAGACGTAAAGAAGACTGATAATAGATGAGGCTAGGGAATCCCTAGCCTTTTTACCTTTAAAAATACTGCTAAATCTTATGTAGCAAAAGTCTAAATCATTTGTAACATGACAAAAACATAATTCTAAAAAAACTGACATGTAAATGAGGTATGATTTTTTTATCATCAAATTATACGGAGAAAAACAGTTATGAAAAAAACATTTGCTAAAGCAACTCTTGGTTTAACTTCCACAGCTTTGTTAGCGACAATCGGCGCTCAAGCTGTCAATGCAGATTCTTACGTTGTCCAGCAAGGGGACTCTTTTTTTGCCATTGCTAGCGCCAATGGGATGAATCCTTACGAACTTGCTGCCAATAATGGAAAATCAATTTTTGATACGATTAACCCAGGAGATGTGTTGCAAGTAAATGGCACTGCTTTGGATCAGATATACAATCCTTACAGCGCTCCAGCTTATGAAGCGACAAGCGATGCTGCTTTGGTATCTGATACTGAAGATGTTGTCTTAAATACACCAACTGACTATGGCAATTCTTACCCAATCGGCCAATGTACTTGGGGCGTGAAAGAAATGGCTCCTTGGGCAAGCAACTGGTGGGGCAATGCTAATACTTGGGCAATCAATGCTGGTGCTCAGGGTTATGCAACAGGAAATGTCCCAGTAGCAGGCGCTATTGCAGTTTGGGATGGCGGTGAATATGGACATGTTGCTTATGTGACAGATGTGCAAAGCGACAGCTCTATCCAAGTCTTGGAAGCCAACTACAATCGCCAAAAGCAGATTAACAACTATCGTGGCTACTTTAATCCGAATGAATTTATGGGTGGGGTTACCTATATCTATCCAAACTAAAGATAATAACAACGAGGCTGGGACAGATAATGTCTCAGCTTTTAAATAGTCAATAGCTCTTGATGTGGTAACTGATAGGGCTTTTTCTTTGTGTGGGAAATCTCCTAAGCAGAAAGAGTTTTTTTGAGACGAAATATGTTAAAATGAAGAGAGGGAGGATTTCCTGGAAGGAGACTAATGAGTTATTTCAATAAGTACAAGTTTGATAAATCGAAATTTCGTCTGGGCATGCGTACCTTTAAGACCGGTCTGGCTGTCTTCATCATCCTATTGCTCTTTGGGCTTTTTGGTTGGAAAGGCCTGCAAATCGGTGCTTTGACTGCAGTCTTTAGTCTTCGTGAGGATTTTGATCAGAGTGTCCACTTCGGGACATCGCGAATCTTAGGAAATAGCATCGGTGGTTTTTACGCTCTGCTATTTTTCATTGTCAATAGTGTTTTTAAGGAGCAGTATTGGGTCACCCTCCTTTTGGTGCCGGTCTGTACCATGCTGACAATCATGACCAATGTCGCTATGAACAACAAGGCTGGAGTCATTGGCGGGGTATCTGCCATGCTGATTATTACCCTGTCCATTCGGCCGGAAGATACCATCTTGTATGTCTTTGCCAGAATCTTTGAAACCTTCATGGGAGTCTTTGTTGCGATTCTGGTAAATTCTGATATAGATCGGCTGCGGGCCATCTTTGAAAAGAAAAAATAAAATCCGTGTAAGAAAATCTGACATTATTTCTTGACATAAGATTTATTTCGTCCTATAATAGTGCGTAGAGAGGAATTTGAATGAAGGAAAAAGAGTTTCGCCGAAACATGGCAGTCTTTCCCATCGGCAGTGTTATGAAACTGACGGACCTATCTGCCCGTCAGATCCGTTATTATGAAGACCAGAATCTGATTACCCCTGCTCGGAATGAGGGCAATCGTCGGATGTATTCTTTGAATGATATGGACCGTCTTTTAGAAATTAAGGATTATATTTCGGAAGGTTATAATATCGCTGCGATTAAGAGGAAATATGCTGAGCGTGAAGCCAAGTCCCACAAGACCATTAGTGAAAAAGATGTCCGCCGTGCCCTGCATCATGACATCTTGCAGCAAGGCCGTTTTGCTTCTTCTCTGCCAACCTTTGGTCAGATGCGTCGACCATAGCTATTTTGTTTGAATTACAAGGAGAAATTTAATGTCTATTACAGCAGCTGATATCCGTCGCGAAGTAAAAGAGAAAAATGTTACCTTTATTCGTCTTATGTTCTCTGATATTTTAGGGACTATGAAGAATGTGGAAATTCCTGCCACGGATGAACAGCTTGACAAGGTCTTATCCAATAAAGCCATGTTTGATGGTTCTTCCATTGAAGGTTTTGTCCGTATCAATGAATCAGATATGTATCTTTACCCTGATCTGGATACTTGGACAGTCTTTCCCTGGGGAGATGAAAACGGCAGTGTAGCGGGTCTGATTTGTGATGTTTACACGACAGATCATGTACCGTTTCTAGGGGATCCTCGCAGTAACCTCAAGCGCGCCCTCAAGCATATGGAAGAGCTGGGCTTTAAATCCTTTAACCTCGGACCAGAGCCAGAGTTTTTCCTCTTTAAGCTGGATGAAAATGGCGATCCGACGCTGGAAGTAAATGACAAGGGCGGTTATTTTGACTTGGCACCGACAGATTTGGCAGACAATACTCGTCGGGAAATCGTTAATGTCCTGACCAAGATGGGATTTGAAGTAGAAGCTAGTCACCATGAGGTAGCAGTCGGCCAGCACGAGATTGACTTTAAGTATGACGAAGTGCTTCGGGCTTGTGACAAGATTCAGATTTTCAAGCTGGTTGTGAAAACTATTGCTCGTAAGCACGGTTTGTATGCAACCTTTATGGCTAAGCCTAAGTTTGGCATTGCAGGATCTGGTATGCACTGTAATATGTCTCTCTTTGATCAAGACGGCAATAATGCCTTCTTCGATCCAGAAGATCCAAAAGGTATGCAGCTGTCAGAAACAGCCTACCATTTCTTGGGTGGTTTGATTAACCATGCTTATAACTACACAGCTATCATGAATCCAACGGTCAACTCATACAAACGTCTGGTTCCTGGATATGAAGCACCAGTTTATATTGCCTGGGCAGGACGCAATCGTTCACCGTTGGTGCGCGTGCCAGCCTCTCGTGGTATGGGTACTCGCTTGGAGCTGCGTTCGGTTGATCCGATGGCCAATCCATATATCGCTATGGCAGTTCTCTTGGAAGTTGGCCTGCACGGTGTCGAAAATAAAATCGAAGCTCCAGCCCCAATCGAAGAAAACATCTATATCATGACTCCAGAGGAGCGTAAGGAAGCTGGAATTACAGACCTGCCATCAACTCTTCACAATGCCTTGAAGGCCTTGACAGAAGATGAAGTCGTTAAAGCGGCTCTTGGCGAGCATATCTATACGAGCTTCTTAGAAGCTAAGCGTATCGAGTGGGCTAGCTATGCAACCTTTGTCTCCCAATGGGAAGTGGATAACTATTTAGATTTATACTAAACTTAGAGCAGGAGGATTGGCATATCCCCTGCTTTTTCATGGAGGAGGAGAAAGATGGAAAAATTTCATGATTTTATTAAGCGAGTTTTTGATGAGCAATATGAAGCCTATTTTGGTCCAGATATGCTTGAAAAACTTGAACCTCAAGATTATTATTTAAGGCGGGAGGAAGATGGCCAGTTAATTGCCTTGCTCCATGCCCAACAGGTGTTGGAAAACATTCATATCAAGGCTTTGGTGGTGGATAAAGAACATCAGAAAGCGGGATTGGGAGCCAGTCTGCTGGCAGAATTAGAAGAAAAGGCTGCAGAAGTTGGAGTAACTAGCATTACCTTGTCCACTAAATCTTATCAGGCCAGGGATTTTTACATCAAGCAAGGCTATGAAATCTACGCCAGTCTAACAGATGTTCCGCAAAAGGGCATTACCAAATATCATTTTATAAAGCGATTAAACGAAGCCATTCTCAAATAAATGGAAGCCAATTTGGCTTCTGTTTTTTAATATTTATTTGCATACATTCAGTATGTATGTTAAAATATAGCTTAAGAAAAGGAGCACAAATGATTACTAGTTTATATCCGGTATTAATGAGTGAAGATGTCCATCAATCAGCACAATTTTTCATTGAGCATTTCCAATTTCAGGAAACCTTCCGTTCAGATTGGTATATTAGTTTAAAGAATATCGAGAGTGGTTTTGAGCTTGCTTTTATTGATAGCAAGCATGGTACAGTGCCACAAGCCTACCAGTCTGAGGCGAGTGGCCTAATCATCAATATCGAAGTTGACAATGTGGATTGTTTTTATGAAGAATTGCGTCAGCAAGAAGAAATGGAGTTCCTTCTTCCTATTAAGAGTGAAGATTTTGGTCAGCGCCATTTCATTGTGGAAGCGCCGGGTTCTGTTTTGGTTGATGTGATTCAAGTAATTCCACCTAGCGCTGAGTTTGCGGCAAATTATTTGGAGAGTGAAGATGAATAAAAAACAGCAGGCTTCTCTAGAGACAAGCAAGAAAATATTAGCTATCGCCCGGAAACATTTTTCTTTAAAGGGTTATGCAGAAACTTCCTTGGAAGAAATTGTAGATGAATTGGGAATGACAAGAGGCGCACTTTATCATCATTTCGGGAATAAGAAAACTTTATTTACCGCCGTACTGGCACAAATTCAGTCCGAACTGGGATTTTATGTAGAAAAAAATGCCCTGGAAGCACACGATTCTTGGGAGCAGTTGGTGGAAGGCTGTGTTGCTTTTGTTCGTTTTGCGACCTTGACCGAAAATAAACGTATTCTCCTGCTTGATGGTCCCAATGTCGTTGAGTGGAAAGAGTGGCGTCGTCAGGACGAGGCTAATTCTTTCTCTCATTTGAGAGAGCAATTAGACATTTTATCTAAAGAAGGAAGACTTATCTCTATTGATTTGGATATGGCAGCTCATATGATTTCAGGCGCCTTGAACGAGTTATCTCTTTTTCTAGCTGAGAAAAAGGAAGAAGTAGAAGTCAGAGGAGCAGTGAGAAGTCTGTTAAGGGGATTTAAAAATCATGGCGAAAAAGGTTAAAGATTATTATGATTTGGTTTATGCGGAGGATTTGAGCCGTCGCTTGCAAGAAGTCACAGATAAATTTGATGCTCAGCATTTTATGTCTCTAGTTGAAAGCGACTTAGAGTCTTTGGAATTTACTCAGCGTCAAGAGCTGCTGGCAAGGAGTATCAAAGAATGCTTGCCGCTTTCTTATGCTGATTCTCTTAAGGTTTTTGAGCAGATACTTGGTCCGGAGTTAGAGTGCGGCCTGGGGATGTTCTCAGAGGGGTATTGGTTGTGGCCGATTGGCAAATACGTGGAACTTTACGGAGGTCAGGAATTCGAGCTGAGTGCGGCCTTCAGTAAGGAATTAACCAAGCGATTTACTGGAGAATTTTCCATGCGGCCCTTGCTGGCTAATTATCCTAATGCTACCATGGATTTACTGTTAGAGTGGAGCCAAGACGAGAATATGCGCGTCCGCAGATTAGCCAGCGAGTGTATGCGTATCCGACTGCCCTGGGCTAAGAAGCAGACTGTGGTTTTAGATTATTTTGATGAGTTTACCGCTATTTTAAGGAATCTAAAGGATGATGCGGATAAATCAATCCAAAAAAGTGTCGCTAATAATCTGAATGATTTATATAAAGAAGATCCTGAAAAGTTTGAGAGGGTGATTGGATCTTGGCAAGAGGAAGAACTGAGTCCGAGTTGCGCTTGGATTATTAAGCATGCTTCGCGAACAAAAAATAAAGCAGAAAAATAAGCTTTGCTGATCTAGCAAAGCTTGTTTTTAGTTATCTTCGTCTGGTGTAAGCACCATCGGAATAATAATAGGTTCGCGCTCGGTGCTTTCGTAGAGGAAAGGACGCAAGGCATTGACGATAGCGCCGCTGACAGATTGGACACTGGCATCTTTATTCTTAAGGGCAATGCGAATGGCATTGAAGAGGATGCGCTGGCTTTGGCGGATGAGGTCACCTGATTCGCGCATGTAGATAAAGCCACGGCTGAGAATATCTGGACCGGCTAAAATCATCTTGGACTCAAAATCAACCGTTGCGACAGCCAGAACAACACCGTCCTCTGACAGGTCTTTACGGTCGCGCAGGACTGCAGCTCCGATTTCACCAATGCGGTTTCCATCAACATAAATATCTTGAGCGTTGAAGCTGCCGGCAATACGAGCTGAGTCAGCTGTCAGAGCCAGCACATCACCATTGCTCATGATGAAGATATTGTCTTTTGGTACTCCAGTATCAACGGCTAGACCTGCATGGACTTTCTGCATACGGTATTCACCATGGACTGGCATGAAATATTTAGGCTTAATCAAGCGGAGCATGAGTTTCTGCTCTTGTTGGCCACCGTGTCCAGAGGTGTGGATGTTGTTAATCTTACCGTGAATCACTTCTACACCAGCCTCGGAAATGATGTTAATCAGCTTGTTAACGCTGGTTGTATTACCAGGGATAGGACTAGATGAGAAGATAACTGTATCTCCAGGCTGCAGCTGAACCTGACGGTGGGTACCATTAGCAATCCGAGACAGGGCCGCCATCGGCTCACCCTGGCTTCCGGTACACATAATAAGCACTTCACCAGCTGGGTAGTCCTTGAGTTCATTTGGTTCAATGAAGGTATCTTTGGGAACCTTGATATAGCCTAGCTCAATCCCGTTGACAATAGCCTTTTCCATGGAGCGGCCAAAGACCGCAATCTTGCGTCCAGTCTTAACAGCAGCATCTGCGGCTTGCTGAAGACGGAAGATATTTGAGGCAAAGGAGGCGAAAATAATCCGTCCATTAATGCCTTCAATGATCTTCATAATAGACTGGCCGACAACTTTTTCGGAATTGGTAAAGGTCGGAACTTCAGCATTGGTCGAGTCAGATAGGAGGCAGAGAACGCCTTCCTCGCCCAGAGCAGCCATACGGTGCAAGTCTGCCGGCTCACCGACTGGTGTAAAGTCAAACTTGAAGTCACCTGTACAGACAATCTTACCCTGCGGCGTATGGATGACAATTCCCAAAGGTTCTGGGATAGAGTGGGTTGTCCGGAAGAAAGTAGCTTTCAGATGCTTGAACTGCAGTTCTGTGTTTTGATTGATTTCATAGAGTTTGGCATCGCGCAAAAGTCCATGCTCTTCTAACTTGCCGCGAATGAGGGCCAGGGCCAAAGGACCAGCATAGATCGGAACATTAGCTTGCTTGAGCAGGAAAGGGATACCGCCAATATGATCCTCGTGCCCGTGGGTGATGAGGACAGCTTTTACGCGGTCAATATTTTCCACGATATAAGAGTAGTCGGGAATGACATAGTCAATTCCTAGCAGGTCGTCTTCTGGGAATTTGATACCGGCATCCACGATGATGATTTCATTTTGGTATTCAATCCCGTAGGTGTTTTTACCGATTTCGCCTAACCCACCAATCGCAAAAACGCCAACTTCTTTGGGTTTTAAGGTATATGCCATGGGTTAGAACTCCGTCAATTCAAAAGTGCCTGACTCTTTTTCATATTCGAGGTGTTTGTCAGACAAGAGCTCGATAAATTCAATATTGTAAGGGGTATTTTCTTCGACTAACTTACGAGCCTGAATGCGGCCTTCCAATTCATTAGCTGCTTCGACCTCTAAATAAAGGGCACGTGTCTTTTCACGGCGCGGACTGCGCTCTTTTGTTTCCTGATAAAAAACTTTGTAAATCATAAGATTCCTTTCTGTGATAAGGTCTAAAAAATAAAAGAAGGCAGGCGTTAGCGCATTTCTTCACATGATAAATTAAAAATGATAAATGGAAAGTGAGCGATTGCTGTGACTTCTGATAGGGCTTACTCAAATGAAGAGGCTAAAATGCTGTTTTAGCCTTGTATCTTATGGAAAAGTAAGAGTAATGAAATTGACCTGATGTTTAATTATTATTGTAATTATACCATAGAATGAGCTTAGGAAGCAAGTCGGGACGGTGAATTTCAGAGACGGTTTTTCAGCCAAAGCGGCTTGACAAAAAGAAAAATCAAGCGATGAACATTTGGTCACTTGATTTTGAGGGCTGCTTATTTGGCGAAATAGCCGTGCTTGCGGTACCAATCTACCACGTCAGCTAAGCTTTCTTCGAGAGGGCGATGCTGTCCGCCTAGCTCGCTCTCGGTTTTGGCAAAGCTAAAATTACTTTTGAGATATTCTTCGGCCATGAGATGAGCGAGCTCATTGGTAACCAAAATTGGTTTTTTGGTGAGCCGGTGGTAGAGCTCACTTGCTTGGGCATAGATTTTGACGAAAAGAGGGGAGATCTTGCGCTTGGGGGCGGGAACGCCAGTGATTTTTTCCAGTATTTGGTACAATTCTGTCATGGTCACTTGCCGTCCAACTGCCAGATAGCGCTCCTTTGAGCGTCCGTATTTCATGGCGCGGAGATGAATATCTGCTACATCTCTAGCATCCACCATATTATAGCTAGCCTTTAAGATACCTGGAAGTTTTTGCTCTACAAAATTGATAATCAGCTGCCCACTGGAGGTCGGACCAAGGTCTCTAGGACCCAACATTACACTCGGCAAGATAAAGCAACCGAAAACATCTGAATGCTTGTCCAAGAAATCACGAACGGCCTCTTCACTCAAAATCTTGCTGCGATAGTAATCAAAAGGAGTATCTTTTGAGCGAGACATGCTTTCATCGATTAGCTGATTGGCCTCACCTTCCAGTACGACACAGGAGGAAGTATGGACAAATTGGCGGATACCAGCCTCGTAAGCAGCTTCTAGGAGGTTATTTGTGCCTATAATATTAGTGTCGTAGAGCTCCTGCCAGTGCTTGCCGCCTTTATAATTATCGCGGAAAAAAGCAGCGGTATGAAAGAGGCTGTCGCAGCCTGCTAGATAGTCACGATAGCTTTCGGGCTCTAAAATATCCCCCTTGACAATCTGGATAGGCAGGTCGGCAAATTGTTTGCGCGCTTTTTCCTCGGAGCGAACGAGAGCGGTCACTTGAATGTTTTCTTTTAGCAGAGCACGCACGAGATTATTTCCTAAAAGACCGGTCGCACCAGTCACAAAAGCGTGGGTCATTGTTCTAGCTGGTTTTTGATTTGTAGGGTTTGGGGTCATCCGTTTTTCCTCCTTTTGCAAATAGAATGATATGTCATCTATTTAAAATTTTATATTTTTTAACTAAGATTGTCAACAATTTACCTAATCTAGTGTAAAATAGTATAGAAGTGATTTTTGAAAGGAGAGCAGCGTGGTAGCAGAAGGAATTCGATTTGGCTATTTGTTTAGAAGTGCAGAGAGCTTAGCGACGAGAGAATATGGGAAGTTGCTAGAGCCTTTGGGAATTACGCCCAATCAAAGCGAGGTCTTGCTCGTTTTGGGCGAACATGCTCCGCTGTCTCTCAAGGGCTTGGGGGAATCCCTGATTTGTGAGGAAAAAAGCCCTAGTCGCTTGGTGCAGGCTTTGATTAAAAAAGGCTTGGTCAAGAAGGAAATTTCTAGCAAGGACAAGCGCAGTTCTCGCTTGAGCTTGACTGCTGCTGGAGCGGATTTGCTGCCCAAGATTGCTGAGCAAGAAGCTATTTTTGGAAAACACTTGGCGCAGCAAGTGCCTAATTTGGAGGCTTTTAGCCAGATTTTAGAGGAATTTTTGGTAGATAGTTTCTACGAAGACAAATTAAAACGCCGCTCACTTTGGCGGCAAGAGGAAAAATAGAGGATAAGCATGAAGATTGCAGCTTTTGATACGTCAAGTAAGGCGCTGACGCTCGCGATTTTAGAGGACGAGACCTTGCTGGCGCAGATGACTTTAAATATAAAGAAAAACCACAGCATTACCCTGATGCCGGCTATTGATTTTCTGATGAATAGTCTGGATATGAAGCCGATGGATTTGGATCGTATCGCGGTGGCGCAGGGGCCGGGCAGCTACACAGGTCTGAGAATTGCGGTGACGACAGCTAAGACTCTGGCGCATACCCTCAAGATTGAGCTGGTTGGTGTGTCTAGTTTGCTGGCTTTAGTCCCAGAGCAGGCGGAAGGTTTGGTCATTCCCATCGTGGATGCCCGCCGAAATAATGTCTATGCTGGCTTTTATCAGTCTGGTCAGACTGTGCAGCCGGAAGCTCATCTGCCTTTGGCAGAGGTTTTAGAAATAGCTGGCGCTGCTAATCAGCCAGTCACTTTTGTCGGAGAGACAGCAGCTTTTGCGGAGCAGATTGGAGCTGCTCTTCCTCAGGCTGCCATTCAGCCAAGCTTGCCAGATGCGGCAGCTATTGGTCGTCTCGGTTTAGACCTGCCAGCCCAGTCCATTCATGACTTTGTTCCTAACTATCTCAAGCGGGTAGAAGCCGAGGAAAATTGGCTCAAGAATCACAAGGAATCCAGCGATTCTTACATTCAGCGCCTATGATTAAGTTGAGAAAATGGAGCGACAGCTCGGATGTGGACGCGGCCGCTCTCGCCAAAGAGCTGGAACAGCTCTTACTTGCAGTCTATGAGGTCAGCCCTTGGACAGCTATACAGGTGGAAGAGGTCCTGCGATCGGATGTGAACAGTTGTACGCTAGCAGAAGATGGGAGTTTACTTGTCGGCTTTTTAGTCTGGCAGGAGACAGACTTTGAAGCAGAAGTTTTGCAGATTGCTGTATTGCCTAGCTACCAGGGACAGAAAATCGCGACAGCCTTGTTCGACTTTTTGCCTGCCGACAAGGAGATTTTCCTCGAAGTTAGGGAATCGAACAGGTCAGCTCTGCTATTTTACAAAAAAGAAAAATTTGAAGAAATCGCGCGGCGGAAGGCCTACTACCATGCGCCGGTGGAAGACGCGATAGTCATGAAAAGAGAGGTCCATGAAAGAT
>JABZYU010000037.1:0-18924 GCA_015264985.1 Streptococcus sanguinis
CCGATAAAAATATATGGTAAAATAAATCTTAATTTAATAGAAAAGGAAGAAACTTATGACAAAACACATTCAATGGAACGGACAGCTTTCAAAAGAAGGTTATGACATCTTGAAAGGCGACGGCGGCTGTATCGTTTGCCCGACCAAGGTGGGTTACATTATCATGACCAGCGATAAAGCTGGTTTGGAGCGTAAGTTCGAAGCTAAGGCTCGTAACCGTAATAAGCCAGGTGTTGTCCTCTGTGGCAGTATGGATGAGCTCCGTGCTTTAGCTCAGCTGAATCCGGAAATTGAAGCTTTTTATCAAAAGCATTGGGATGAAGACATCCTCTTGGGCTGTATCCTACCATGGAAGCCAGAAGCTTTTGAAAAGCTCAAGGCATTTGGCGACGGTCGGGAAGAGCTGATGACAGATGTTCGTGGCACTAGCTGTTTTGTTATTAAGTTTGGTAAGGCGGGCGAGCAGCTGGCAGCTAAGCTTTGGGAAGAAGGCAAGATGGTCTATGCATCCTCAGCTAACCCATCCGGTAAAGGAAACCGTGGCAAGGTTGAAGGAATTGGCGAGCGCATCGAAAATGCTGTTGACCTAGTTATTGAAGCAGATGACTATGTAGCTTCTATCCAGCCAAACAAGACCATTGAAACGCGCTACGAGCAGGGCGTTATGGTCTCCATGGTGGACAAGGATGGAAAACTGATTCCAGAACAAGGTGGCCAACGTTCCATCTCACCAGCACCAGTGGTTATCCGCAAAGGCTTGGACATCGACAAAATCATGATGCACCTGTCCGATACTTTCAACTCATGGGATTACCGTCAGGGTGAATATTACTAAGATAAAAAGAAGCTCAGTGTGGGAGAGAAGATCTTCTTCCGCACTGAGCGCTTTTTGTTTATAAATTCTTTTCTTTTTCCTATAATTATGCTATGATAAAGAAAAGCTATATTATCCTTTTAAAATTAGGTTTTTTAATTCTTATATCATAATGTAGAGCGCTATCTGTATTGTTTTCGCAGCAACTCAAAGGATTAGAAAATGAATATAAGATTTTAAAGGTTAGGTTAAAAAGTTGGAGGATTTTTATGGAAAATAAAGTAGATTACTGGATGATAGTAGCCGGAAGTGGTGGAAGCTTATGGGAGCTTTTTAAAAAAGAGAAGATTGCGTGCATTGATTTTAGTTCAGATCTAGGAAATCTTTTAGACTATACGAGTCCAGAAGATTTAAATCAAGGAACTAGACAAAATCAGTTCATCTGGCAATTTGCTCATGATATAAAGGTAAATGATTATATTATTGCAACTTCTGGATTTGATAGAATTTTTGGTATTGGGCGATGTGTAGAAACTTATTATTATGATGATAGAAAGCAAAAATTTAGACATTGTATTGGAGTTGATTGGTTAAAAGCAGATGGTGAGTGGAGATATCAAAATAAAAAAGGAGCTAGGCAGACTGTAAATTGGGATAGATCTACCGAGCGTATTAATTTATATAAATCTATTTTGAATGGCACGTATGAAAAAAAGAAAGAAACATCTGTTATGAATAAAAATATAAATAATTACATAGAAAAACTAGAAAAATCCAAAAACCTCATCCTCCGTGGTGCTCCTGGTACGGGAAAAACCTATCTTGCTAGACAAATTGCAAGGGAGTTGACTGGAGGAAATGAGGAACAAATTGATTTTGTTCAATTCCATCCCTCTTATGACTATACAGATTTTGTAGAGGGATTGCGGCCGCTTCCAAGTGATGATGAGCAGATTAGCTTCGGCTTGAAGGATGGAATTTTTAAGAAATTTTGCGAAAGAGCTAAATTAGCGCAAAAGACAGGCGGTCAGGATAATTTTGAGGAAGCCTGGGAATCTTATTTGGAGTTTATAAATACCACTGAAGAGAAGGAGTATTTAACAAAGACATCTTACTTGTCAGTTAATAGTAGGCAAAATTTATCTGTCAATTATGATAGTGGAGCATCTGGATGGACATTGCCTCGACATTATGTTTATGAATTATATAAAAATAAGAATTATGATAAACAAAGATATTATAAGGGTGGCGGAAAAACAGTTCTAAAAGTCTTGAAAGAAAGGTTTGCATTAAAAACTTATAAAGAAGCAGCTGAAATACCAAGTATTAAAAACTTCGTATTCATCATCGATGAAATCAATCGTGGTGAGATTTCTAAGATTTTTGGCGAACTTTTTTTCTCCATTGATCCGGGCTATCGTGGTAAGGATGGAGAGGTTTCGACCCAATATGCTAATTTACATGAAACTAATGAGAAGTTTTATATTCCTGAAAATGTCTACATCATCGGAACGATGAATGATATTGATCGCTCGGTAGATACCTTTGATTTTGCCATGCGCCGTCGTTTCCGTTTTGTAGAAATCACGGCTGAAAGTCAGCTGGGAATGCTTGATAAACTTCTTGGAGATTGTGCTGAAGAAGCGAAAATGCGTCTAAGAAACTTGAATGCTGCCATAGAAAAAGTAGAAGAGCTCAATAGTCATTACCATGTTGGACCAAGTTATTTCCTTAAGTTGCAGGAAGTAGACTTTGACTATGAATTGCTCTGGTCCGATTATATTAAGCCGCTCCTAGAAGATTACTTGCGAGGTTCTTATGATGAGGTTGAAACTTTGGAAACTTTGAAAAAAGCATTTGATAAGACAAGCAACGAGCGAACCAATCAGTCAATAACTGGTGACAATGAAAGCGATGGAAATGACGATACGGATAACAGATAACCAGCAACTTATAAAAAAAGAGGATTTTGTTGAAATCTACCCAAAAATTAGTCAAGTACTTTTAGATAGAACTTTAGAAAGTCTTTCTCAAGAGGATGGTATTTTCATTTTTCCAAATGACTTGAAAAATACTTCTGACTTGGACAAGGATCATAAAATTTTTGAAACTGTAAATCAGAACATTAAGACAGGAAATGTGATTGGTTTTCTGGGTTACGGTCAGGAAAGATTAACGATTTCCTCTCGTTTTTCAAATGCTAATAACGACTATTTTTTACATTATCTATTGCAGAAGGTCCTAAATATCAATCTCACTAACTTGGATGTTGGTTTATCTAGCGAAGATAAACTCTATCAACTATTGGTTTACCTCTTTCCAAAATATCTGCAAGCGGCTTTGAGAAAAGGGCTTTATAAGGAGTACCAGCGATTTTTCCATAATGATAGCCATGTAAAGGGAGCGATTGATGTAGGAAATCATCTTAAGAAAAATGTTCCTTTTGTGGGAAATATTTCCTACACTACTAGAGAGTTTGCTTATGATAATCCATTGATGCAACTGATTCGACACACCATTGAGTATATTAAGAATCAGAAAACAATTGGAAGTGGAGTGTTTGATGCTAATCGTGAAAATGTAACAGAAATTATCCGTGTAACTCCGTCTTATAAGCTAGCTGATCGTGTTAAGATTATTAGGCTGAATCAAACTAAACCTGTCCGTCATGCCTATTTTCGAGAATATAGAAAATTACAGGAACTCTGTCTGTTGATTCTGAGTAGAGAAAAGCACGGTTTAGGACTTCAAGAGCAAAAAATACACGGTGTTCTTTTTGATGTTGCTTGGCTTTGGGAAGAGTATGTCCAGACATTATTGCCAGAAGGTTTTATTCATCCACGAAATAAAGAAAAGACGGATGGCATTTCTGTATTTAGCAGTCATGTTCGAAAAATTTATCCAGACTTCTATCATAAAGATTTAAAAATCGTACTAGATGCCAAATATAAAAAGCTAGAATTTACTGAAAAAGGAATCAATCGTGAGGATTTATATCAACTGATTTCCTATACATACATTTTAGAAGCTAAAACAGCCGGTCTTATTTTCCCAAGTGTGGAGAAGGTTGTTGATAACGACATAGGTAAATTATCAGGTTACGGGGCACTCTTGAAAAAGTGGTCCATTCTTATTCCTCAAGAAGCTGAAAATTATGACCATTTTGTTCAACAGATACATCAATCGGAAAAAATAAATTTTAGATTTTAAAGCAGGTTCAACCTGCTTTTTTCTATACCTATTTTTAAGTTGTATCAAAATAGAACAAAATTCTTGATAGTTGAAATTACAAGTGTTACAATGGAACCGTTCGTTTTGAATGATAATGGCTTGATTGTAGAGCATTGGGACAACAAAGAAGTCATGCCTAAGGTAGAAGACTTGACCAATCGAGGGAAGTTTTAAATGAGGATAAAGAATGATTGAATATAAAAATGTAGCGCTACGCTATACAGAAAAGGATGTCTTGAGAGATGTCAACTTACGGATTGAGGATGGTGAATTTATGGTTTTAGTGGGTCCTTCTGGGTCAGGTAAGACGACCATGCTCAAGATGATCAACCGTCTTTTAGAGCCAACAGATGGCAATATCTATATGGATGGCAAGCGCATCAAAGACTATGATGAGCGTGAGCTACGTCTTTCTACAGGATATGTCTTACAGGCGATTGCCCTCTTTCCAAACCTAACTGTGGCTGAAAATATTGCTCTTATTCCTGAAATGAAAGGATGGAGCAAGGCAGAGATTCAGCAGAAGACCGATGAATTGCTGGACCTAGTAGGCTTGCCTGCTGAAGATTATGCCCAGCGCATGCCGAGTGAGCTATCTGGCGGTGAGCAACAGCGGGTGGGCATTGTCCGTGCCATTATCGCCCAACCCAAAATCCTGCTGATGGATGAGCCATTTTCAGCTCTTGATGCTATTTCGCGTAAGCAATTGCAGAGCTTGACCAAGAGTATCCATGACCAGTTTGGGATGACGACAATCTTTGTGACCCATGATACGGACGAGGCTTTAAAATTGGGGAATCGGATTGCTGTTCTGCAGGACGGAGAGATTCGTCAAGTGGCGACACCTGAGGAAATCTTATCTGCACCTGCGACCAGCTTCGTAGCAGATTTATTTGGAGGTGTTCAGCATGGCTAATTTGTTTTCTACCTTTCAGGAGCGCTTTGGCGAATGGTTGGCAGCCTTAGGGCAACACCTTCAGCTATCTCTTCTGACCTTACTTGTGGCCATCTTCTTGACCATTCCGCTCGCTATCTATCTTCAAAGTCATAAAAAAGCAGCCAATTGGGTGCTGCAAATTGCGGGAATCTTTCAAACCATTCCTTCAATGGCCTTGCTGGGACTCTTTATTCCCCTCATGGGGATTGGTACACTGCCGGCACTGACTGCTCTAGTGATCTACGCTATTTTCCCTATTTTAGAAAATACCGTCACGGCTTTGAATGGGATTGATCCTAGTTTAGAGGAAGCTGGAATCGCCTTTGGGATGACCAAGTGGGAGCGGCTCAAAAAGTTTGAACTGCCTCTAGCTATGCCCGTCATCGTGTCAGGAGTTCGGACGGCAACGGTAATGATTATCGGGACAGCAACTCTGGCAGCCCTTGTCGGAGCTGGTGGACTAGGTTCTTTTATCCTTCTAGGAATTGACCGTCGCAATGCCAGTCTGATCTTGATTGGGGCAATTTCATCTGCAGTTTTGGCTATTCTTTTCAACAGTCTCCTTAAATGGATGGAAAAGGCTAAGCTTCGGACTGTATTTACAGCTTTTGCTGTCTTAATACTCGGGCTCGGCGCTTCTTATACGCCAAGTTTGCTACCGAAACAGGAGAAGGATCATCTGGTTATTGCTGGGAAATTGGGTCCAGAGCCAGAAATTCTCATGAATATGTATAAACTTCTCATAGAGGAAAATACGGATATGACTGTGACAGTCAAACCTAATTTTGGGAAGACCGACTTCCTTTATCAAGCTCTGAAAAAAGGTGATGTTGATATCTATCCTGAGTTTACCGGTACGATTACTGGAACTCTCTTGCAGCCTGCTCCAAAGGTTAGCAATGATGCTGAAGAAGTTTTTGAAGCAGCACGTGATGGAATCAAAAAACAGGACAATCTAGTCTTACTCAATCACATGGCCTATCAGAATACCTATGCAATTGCAGTTCCCAAGAGTATCGCCAAAGAATACAATCTTAAAACTATCTCTGATCTTAAAGCAGTCCAAGACAAGCTTAAGGCAGGGTTTACCTTGGAATTTAACGATCGTGAAGATGGGAATAAGGGACTTCAATCTGTCTATGGACTGAATCTCAATGTGTCAACCATGGAGCCAGCGCTCCGCTACCAAGCTATCCAGTCGGGTGATATTCAAATCACGGATGCCTATTCGACTGACGCAGAACTTGCGCGTTATGATTTACAAGTTTTAGAAGACGATAAGCACCTTTTCCCTCCTTATCAAGGGGCACCTCTCTTGAAGGCTGAATTGCTAGAAAAACACCCTGAATTGGAAGGTATTCTCAATAAGCTATCTGGCAAAATTACGGAAAGCCAGATGAGTCAGATGAATTATCAAGTTGGCATCGAAGGCAAAAAAGCCGAAGCTGTTGCGCGTGATTATCTGGTTAAGGAAGGACTTTTAAAAAAATAAGAAGTAAAAAAGTTAGACTTGTATGGTCTAGCTTTTTTGCTTACTTGAGGATAGACAGACTACGAATTGAAGGAGATGAGTTTATCTCTTAGTCAGGAAATCTTCATTCATTTTTGGTATAATAAAGTATCAATGCGTGGAGGTGTTTCGATGGCATCTAGTCAAGAATATTTGGATTTTATCCTGAGGCAGCTGCAGGGCTTAGGGCAAGAAATTAGCTTTCGCAAGATGATGGGAGAGTATTTGCTCTATTATCGGGGGCGCTTATTTGGCGGGATTTATGACAATCGCTTGCTGCTCAAGCCGGTCCAGCCAGCCCTGGATTTTTGTGAAAATCCGGTTTATGAGACCCCTTATCCAGGTGCAAAGCCAATGCTTCATATAAAAGAAGTAGAAGATGCAGCCTTTCTCTGTAATTTGATTGAAGCTGCTTACCCTGCATTACCAGCACCTAAAAATAAAAAATAGTCTTTCCTTTACAATGGATATTCTAAAAAGTTGCCGTTTAAATAGACATTTTTTAAATTTTCCTTTATAATGGACTTAAAGGAGGTTTGGTATGCTTTATATTGCTCTTATTGGAGATTTAATAGAATCCAAACAGCTGAAAAATCGCAAGCAGGCGCAGAAGGACCTGCAGGACATGATGGCGGTGCTAAATCAGGATTATCGGGATTATCTGGTGTCACCTTTCACGGTGACGACTGGAGATGAGTTTCAGGCTTTGCTGCGGCCTAATCCAGAGATTATGCAGCTCCTTGATCAGATTGCCTTGGGCTTTCCTCACCCAATTCGCTTCGGGCTTGGCCTGGGGGAGATTGTGACGGATATCAATCGGGAGCAGAGTATTGGTGCCGACGGTCCGGCCTACTGGAGGGCACGCGCAGCCATTGAGGCTATTCACGAGAAGAACGACTACGGCAGCAGCCGTATAGCTGTATCCTTGGGAGATGAAGAGCTCAGTCAGGCGGTCAATACGGTGCTGGCAGCTACTTCATTTATCCAGAGTAAGTGGAATAGCAGTCAGAGAGAGGTTCTGGAGCGGATGCTCATGGAATATATCTATGACGAGAATTTTTCTCATGGAGAAATAGCAGATCTGTTACAGATTAGTCCCAGTGCGCTTAGTAAGCGGCTCAAGTCGTCTGGACTGAAGATCTATCTGAGAAATCGCCGTTTAGCTATGAAAATGATTCTACAGGCAGCAAAGGAGGCTGAAGAATGACAAATTTTATGGGATTTTCAGAATTTCTCGTGCAGAATCCGATTCTTGTATTGACTTTGCTGGCTCATGTACTAGCTGATTTTCAGCTTCAAAGTCAGAAAATGGCTGACCTTAAAAGCCGGCGGATGAATTTCTTAATTCTTCATTTGGGAATTGTTCTCTTGCCCTTGTTGCTCTTGGGGCTCATCTTACCTAATTATCTGCTATATTTCGCCTTGGTCTGGCTCAGCCATGCGCTTATTGACTTCTTGAAGAATAGGCTGAATTCATCGATTGTCCGCCATCATGCTCAAAAGTTTGCCTTTATACTGGATCAGGTCTTGCATCTGATTAGCATTTTTGCTCTTTATTTTCTCTTAGGGCAGCAGAAAATTTCAGCTCCTAATTGGCTGTCTGAGCGCTACCTCATGCTACAGGCTCTCTTTTTCTTCGCCCTTACTGGTAAGCCGGTTAATATCCTCTTTAAACTCTTCTTCAGCAAGTATCAGGCAGGAGAAGACAGTGGGGAGACTATTGCGGGGGCTGGTGCCATGATTGGGGTATTAGAGCGCTTGATTATGGGACTTTCTCTTATTTTCGGGCAGTTTACTGCAATTGGGTTAGTTTTTACGGCTAAGTCTATCGCCCGCTATAATAAGATTTCAGAAAGCCAGTCCTTTGCTGAATACTACCTGATTGGCTCGCTTTTCAGTATGATTGCAGTCTTGCTGGTTTACGGCTGTCTGTATTGGTAAAAATAAATAAAAAACAGACCATCATAGCGATGGTCTGTTTTTGTGTTCTTATCTATAATTCTACTCAATCATGGTATTGACAGCAGTGCCTGTTTGGTAGTCAATCTCTGCATTTGGAGAAACATTGTCCAAGAGGACATGAGACATTCCGTCTTCATCTATGGTCTCCTTGCCCCCTAGCTGAATGCTGACAACATTGCCTTCTGCGTCAAGCCCGACATACTGGAGCTCAATCTTGCGAGGAAGAAGCTCATTGTCCGTATAAATCGGAGTAACCTTGTAATCCAGCCAATAATCAGGATTTTCCTCTAGCCAGCGTTCCAAGCGATGTTCATAATAGATCATGCTATCTGGGTTATTGTCATCCAGTCCTTGGAAACTGCCAGAGTTGAGCCAAGCTGTCATCGGAACGAGGTTTTTCCCTTCATTATTGAGGCCGCTGAAAGTGAAGCCAATCAGATGAGCGCGATTCATGAGCCAAGCCCGATCATCTCCATTTCCATAGTAAAATTTGTAATTGTGCCAACCGATGGGATTGTAAGTGACCTTGGTCTCCTTTTTCTTTTTGGCTTTGTGTTGCTCCTGCATTTGGACATGAGCAGCAGTAGCCCGACCGTACTTGTCCTTTTTCCCAAGCTTTAGCTGATACTCTCCATTCAACTCCAGAGTGCCGATAGCTGTTTCATCGCTATGGTTAAGCAGCTGGACCTTAATCTGGTTCTTCTGATTGGCAGCAACATTCTCTGCAGGAAGAGCCTGTGAAAGTAACAACAAAGAGCCGGCTGACAGGACAAGCCAAGTGCCAAACCTAAACTTTTTCATAAAGAACTCCTTTTAAATAATATATCTCCGACATCATTCTACTAAAAAATAGATTGTTTGACAACTAAAACTTTTCAAAAATATTACAAAAATAAATATCTGTTCAATAAGTGCAGGGTTTGACTAGGATGTGTATTTTTCCTATAATCATAACTAGAGAAAACGCTTGTATAAATTACCTAAGGAGGTGCTTATGAGTCCATCTTTAGAGGAAATGTCGCTCGAGGAGCTGTGGCAGCTTTTTCCGATTTTTTTAAGAGAGCATCAGGATGAGTGGAAAGAATGGTATGAGGCAGAACGGCTTCGGCTTTTGAGTTTTTTGCCTGCAAATCAGCTGGTTCGGATTAGTCATATCGGTTCGACGTCTCTTGAGACCATTTGGGCCAAGCCTATAGTGGATATCTTGCTGGAAATTCCCAAAGAAACAGATATGGCGGTAATAAGAGACTTGTTGCTGCAAAATGGTTATCTGCTCATGTCAGAAAGCCAAGGGCGGATGTCATTTAATAAAGGCTACACACCGAGTGGTTTTGCCGAGCGAGTTTTCCATCTGCATCTGCGCTATGAAGGCGATCATGATGAACTTTACTTTAGGGACTATTTACAGGAGCATCCTACTGTAGCTAAGGAATATGAGGAGTTCAAGTTGTCCTTGTGGAAACAGTATGAGCACAATCGTGATGCCTATACAGAGGCGAAAACGGATTTTATCAAGAACTATACAGACGAAGCTAAAAAGCTTTATGGCGAAAGATATGAGAGGGAAGACAGATGATTTATCTAGCAATAGTTGGCCTTCTGATTATTCTTGCTTTTCTTTACTTAATGTACCAATCAAAGAATTTGATTTGATTACAGCCTTTCAGACTCATTTTCATTGGTCAGATTTAACTCAAGACTTTTTGGAATTAAAGAGAATTCTTAAGCCAGATGGAATCATCTTACTGGCATGTGAATGGAGTAAATTAGCTTACTACCTACCAGACTTTAGAAAGCAAGAAAAACTGGAATATTATTTGTCTAACTTGGATTTACATCTCATCGATAGTCAAAGAAAGGATCAATGGATTCTTTATAAGATTGTTAAAAAATAAGGAGGTATCCTATGAAACAATTATTTTTATGTTCTTATTTTGCGGAAGTTAAGAGCTTATTTAAACAATATGCATCTAAAAAGCAATTGGGCAAACATGTGCTTTTTATCCCGACGGCTGGAAATGTAGAAGAGTACAGGGGTTATATTGACGAAGCCCTGCAGACCTTTGCGGACTTGGGATTTCAGGTAGAGGTCTTGGATATTTCAGCTTGTGATAGAGAAACGGCTCAGGCCAAAATTTTCCAAAGCAAACTCCTCTATGTCTCTGGCGGCAATACTTTTTATCTTCTGCAAGAACTAAAGAAAAAGCAGCTTCTGTCCTTGATAAAAGAGCAGATTGCGGATGGCATGGTTTATGTGGGCGAATCTGCTGGTGCTATCATCACAGCTAAGGACATTGACTATAACAAGCTTATGGATGATAAGTCCGTTGCAGAAGAACTGAGCAATACAGAGGGACTAAACGAGGTGGATTTTTATGTCCTGCCTCATCTTGGCGAAGAACCCTTTGTCGAAAGTGCCCAGGACACTCTGGATACATACAGCGACCAGCTGAATCTGCTTTCCCTCAATAATCGCCAAGCTGTGCTTGTGGAGGGTGAAGAAGTGAAGGTTTTGGAGGAGGATAAGTAAGCAGAATATATGTTCTAGTTGTCCTACTTGAGAAACTCTAATAAGAGAAATGAGTGCAATTGCGATAAACTAGATTAAACAAATTAGAATGTGAGTGTTGAACTTTGATTGAAAGAATATATGAAACACCAAGTGGAATAATTCATTATTGGACAAATGATGCTGTTGAATCATCCCAAAGTGCTCTTATCTTTTTACCTGGGCTAACTGCTGACCATAGGTTATTTGAAAAACAAATAGAATATTTTAAAGATACATATAGAGTCTTGGTTTGGGACGCACCTGGACACGCTTCATCTTATCCATTTCGTCTCGATTTTACTTTATTTGATTTAGCAACTTGGCTGGATGAAATATTTATCAAAGAGAGAATAGAAAATCCAATAGTAATTGGTCAGTCAATGGGAGGATATGTAGGACAGGTTTATGCTCAACTTTTTCCTGAGAAATTAAAAGGTCTTGTTACGATTGATTCTCCATCCCTTCAAAGGAAGTATTATACAGCTATGGAATTGTGGCTCTTAAAAAATATGGAGGCAATTTATAGAATCTATCCATGGAAATTTCTTTTGAAATCAGGCCCTAAAAGCGTATCAACAACAGACTATGGAAGAAAACTGATGTATGATATGATGATGGTTTATGATGGCGATCAAGAAAGGTATGCTCGTCTTGCGGGATACGGATATAAGATATTTTCAGAAGCAGTAGAGAAGAAGATATCTTATGAAGTAAAATGTCCACAATTGGTTATATGTGGAAAAGAAGATCGTGCAGGGTCTTGTATACGATATTTGAAAGCCTATGAAAGAAATACTGGGAAGTCTGTTCAATGGATTGATAAGGCGGGGCATAATTCTAATACCGACCAACCCGATATTGTAAATAGACTGATTGATGAATTTTTGGATAACAAAATTAAAGAAAAGCTTGGTTGAAAGACCGGCTTTTTGATATAATAGACTCTATGAACACAAAAGAAAAAATTTCAAATTATCAACTTTTACTGGCTCAGTTGGAAGCCTTGTTAGAAGGTGAGACCAACGCTTTGGCCAATCTTTCCAATGCTAGTGCCTTGCTCAATCAAGCCCTGCCTCATTCGGTTTTTACTGGTTTCTATCTTTTTGATGGGAGTGAGCTGATTTTGGGGCCTTTTCAGGGCGGTGTTTCCTGTGTCCATATTACCTTAGGTAAGGGTGTCTGTGGGGAATCTGCTGAGAAAAAAGAGACGATTATCGTAGATGATGTGACCCAGCATGCCAATTATATATCTTGTGATAGCCGGGCTAAGAGCGAAATTGTGGTGCCCATGGTAAAAGACGGCCGACTGCTTGGAGTGCTGGATTTGGACTCATCCTTGACAGGTGATTATGATAAGGTAGATCAGGATTATCTGGAGAAATTTGTCCAGATTTTGCTTGAAAAAACGACTTGGAATTTTGAAATGTTTGGAGAAAAAGCCTAATGTATCAAGCTTTATATCGGAAATACCGCAGTCAGACCTTTGGTCAGCTGGTGGGACAGCAAGTAGTAGCCACCACCCTGCGGCAGGCAGTGGAGCAAGGGAAAATTAGTCATGCTTATCTCTTCTCTGGCCCACGTGGAACAGGGAAGACCAGTGTTGCTAAGATTTTTGCTAAGGCTATGAACTGTCCGAATCAAAAGGACGGCGAGCCCTGTAATGACTGCTATATTTGCCAGGCCATTACTGAGGGAAGTCTTGAAGATGTTATCGAAATCGACGCGGCTTCTAATAATGGAGTAGATGAGATTCGTGACATTCGGGACAAGTCAACCTATGCACCCAGTCTAGCCAAGCACAAGGTCTATATCATTGACGAGGTCCACATGCTCTCGACTGGGGCTTTTAACGCCTTGCTCAAGACCTTGGAAGAACCGACAGAAAACGTGGTCTTTATCCTAGCGACGACAGAGCTGCATAAGATTCCAGCGACCATTCTTTCGCGCGTCCAGCGTTTCGAGTTTAAGTCTATCAAGACGCAGGACATTATTGGCCATATCGAGTGGATTTTGGAGCAGGAAGGCATTGATTTTGAGCAAGAAGGTGTGCAGATTATTGCCCGTCGAGCTGAGGGCGGTATGCGGGATGCCTTGTCTATCCTCGATCAGGCTCTTAGCTTAACTCAGGAAAATCTTTTGACCACAGACATAGCTGAAGAAATCACTGGCTCTATCAGCTTGGGAGCCTTGGATGCCTATGTAGCAGCTTTGATTGCTCATGATGCAGTTACAGCCTTGGATAATCTCAATCTGATTTTTGACAGTGGCAAAAATATGGCTCGTTTTGTGACGGACCTCCTGCAATATCTGCGTGACTTGATTATTGTTAAAACTGGCGGGGAGAATCATCATGCAAGTGAGCTCTTTCTGGAAAATGTCAAGACACCGCAGGACACTCTCTTTGCCATGATCGATATGGCGACCAAGAGTTTGGCAGATATCAAGAACAGCCTGCAGCCTAAGATTTATACTGAAATGATGACCATTCGATTGGCAGAGAGTAGCAATCTTCCGGCAGCGGTGGCCATTCCAGATAATCTAGCTGATGAACTTAAGGGATTGAGACAAGAGATTGATAGTCTTAAACAGCAGCTGGCTAATGGCAATGGGAAACCTGCAGTAGCTGTCAAAACTTCGGATATTCGACCGCAGAAATCTAAGGGCTACCGAGCAGACCGCAATAAGGTCAATGCCATCCTAGAAGAGGCTGTTGAGAATCCTAGTCTGGCTCGCAGCAATCTGACCAAGCTGCAGAATGCCTGGGCTGAAATTATCGAAAGTCTGGCTGGAGCTGATAAGGCTTTGTTGGCAGGATCGCAGCCGGTGGCGGCCAACGAAAGCCACGCTATCTTAGCTTTTGAGTCTAATTTCAACGCTGAGCAGACCATGAAGCGGGACAATCTCAATACCATGTTTGGCAATATCCTCAGCAATGCGGCAGGATTTTCACCAGAGATTTTGGCTATTTCCTTGGAAGAGTGGACCAAGATTCGGGCGGATTTTTCGGCTCGCAGCCGCAATAGCAAGGCAGAGGTTGAAGAGAAGGAAGAGGAAAGTTTGATTCCAGAGGGATTTGACTTTTTAGCAGAAAAAATTACCATTCAAGAGGACTAAAAAAAGATTTTTCTAGGCTTTCGTGTTATAATAAAACTATGAATAGACGACAATTTATTGTAATGGCTGTTTTTACGGCCTTAGAAACCTATTTTTTCAATGAATCCATCATGGCGGGGCGCTATTTCATGGCTGCTTTCTGGGCAGTTTTGGTGCTGCGCAATCTGCAGATTTCCTATGTCATGGGGCGGATTGTGGATGAAATCGATAAACATTTAGGACCGAAATAATGAAAACAGGACTGAGCTATGAGACTCAGTCCTTTTGAAATGAAATTTTTGATTACCAACTGGTCAGCGAGACTTCGCCACTGTTGAGCCAGATTTCCTGACCATCTGTCAGCTGGACTAAGAGTTGTCCGCTGTCTGAGATATCTTTGGCTAAACCTTGGTAGTCTACGCCTTTTTGGCTAAAGGTCACTTGTCGTCCTAGCACCAAGGAGCGCTGCTTGTAGAGGTAGATGAGCTCTTCAGGGTCGCTTTCGTAGAAGCATTTCCAAATCTCGGCAATGAGCTCATTGCGACTAATGGCTGGTTTCTCTTCAAAGAGGGAGCCAGCTTTTTCTTTAATCTCAGCTGGAAAGTCTTTAATGAAAAAATTAAAGCCAACACCAATGATAACATCAGTGACGAGCCCTGTCTCAATAGAAGTTGTAGCCTCGGTCAGGATGCCGGAAATTTTCTTGTTTCGATAGTAAATGTCATTGACCCACTTGATATCAACCTCTATAAGGGTTAGATTTTTTACTGCCTTGTAGATAGCTCCTGCGGTCAAGATTGTATAGGAGGGGAGCTGGTCGAAGGGGAGGTTGGGCTTGAGGTGGAGAGACATATAGAAGCCACCTTGGCTGGGACAGAAGAAGACACGACCGAAACGGCCACGACCAGCAGATTGGGCAGCGGCCAGATAAAGAGTGTTGGCCGGGCGTCCGGTCTCCATGCCAGCCTTGGCGTCCATCTGAGTGGACTGGCAGTCAGGATTAAATGAGATCTGAACAGGTGAGTTTGCCTCAATCCAATCAGGAATCAGCAAGTCACCAGTTGTCAATCGATAGCCCCGGTTCTTGACGGATTCGATTTGAATACCTTCTTTTTCCAGTTTTTGGATGGCTTTCCAAATGGAAGTTCGTGAAATGCCCAATTCTTGGGCTATTTTTTCTCCGTTGACATAGTCGTCAGCCTGGCTGAGGATGTCAAAGATTTTTTCGTAGGTTTTCATAGGCGGTCTTTCTAGCTTAAAGGCTGCTTTCTCTTAGTGTCAGCTTGGTAGAGAGCTTGATCATATAAGGGATGGGGCTTTCGTCAGTTTTAATCATCTGGTCCAGCATCTGCAGAGCTTGCTTGCCCATTTCCTCTGTAAAGACTGTCACAGTGCTGAGAGGCGGATAGACGTATTTGGCAATGGATGTGTCATTAAAGGAAATAATCTGGACATCTTGGGGAACAGCTATTCCCGCTTCCTGAAGAGCACGGAGGGCACCGACAGACAGAGCATCGCTGGCTATGAAAAATGCTTTGGGCATCTGTTCTTTTTGTTCGTCAATCATGTCTTTCATCAGCTGGTAGCCCGACTCTGAGGAGAACTTGCCTGTCTTGACATAAGTCGGCTGATAAAGACCTTTGTCACTAAGGTAACGGCAGAAGCAGGCCAAGCGCGGATCGTCAAGACTTGTCGTTCCGTCTGCGGTCTCTTCACGTCCAGCAATCATACCGATTTCTCGAAAGCCCTGCTGAAGAAAATGGTCGAGAACATGAGTAACGGCATGCTCAAAGTCCGTTGTCACACAGCTGTGGCCTTGGTCGAGCGTATCGCTATCCACGAAAACCAGGGCAGGACTGTATTGCTCCAGCTCCTTGACTTGCTTGCTGCTAAATTTTCCGATGGCAATGATGCCGTCAATCTGCTCTAGCTGGCTTAGAGAGTCGTTGTTGAAAATCCGTACGATATCATAGCCCAGTTCCTGGGCTTTCTTTTCAATGCCTAAGCGGATGGAGTAGTAGTAAAGATCATCCAGCTCTTCCAGCTCGGTGTACCATTCAACGATAGCGATGCGATGGGTTTGAGATGCAGTCTTTTTCTGCCTGTTGCTTTTTTTGTAGTTAAGCTGTTCAGCGATATCGAAAATTTTTTTGCGCGTCTCATCGCTGACAGACATGGACTTGTCATAATTCAAAACCCGCGAAACAGTTGCGGGAGAAACACCAGCAGCCTGGGCGATATCTTTGATAGTAGCCATTTGATTTGATCCTTTTCAATTTACTGTCTACATAAATTATAACTCAAAAATTAGTAAATAACAAAGAAGAATTTAGTAAACATTTTGTTAAGTAAAATTTTACTAAATTTATTGAAGTTTTACTCGGAAACAGTTATAATAAAGATAAAAAAACGATTACAATATCGATTATTCGTTTTAAAGGAGTTTAGCTTATGTCAAACCTAATTTCAGCGGAGCAAGTCCGAGCAGATTTTGCCAAGGTCTTTGGAGTAGAAGCGGACCACACTTTCTTTTCACCCGGTCGGATCAATCTGATCGGTGAGCATACGGACTATAACGGCGGCCATGTTTTTCCTGCTGCGATTTCTCTAGGAACTTATGGAGCGGCTCGCAAGCGGGACGATCAGCTCTTGAGATTCTTCTCAGGGAATTTTGAAGAAAAAGGGATTATTGAAGTGTCGCTGGAAAACCTGCACTTTGAGCCTGAGCATAACTGGACCAACTATCCGAAAGGAGTTCTGCATTTTCTGCAGGAGGCAGGTCATACAATTGACCGAGGCATGGATGTCTATGTTTATGGAAATATTCCAAATGGTTCTGGCTTGTCTTCTTCTGCATCACTAGAGCTTTTGACGGGTGTCATTGCTGAGAAACTCTTTGACTTGCAGTTGGAACGTCTGGACCTAGTGAAAATCGGTAAATTAACTGAAAATGAGTTTATCGGGGTTAATTCTGGCATCATGGACCAGTTTGCTATCGGAATGGGAGCTGACCAGCGGGCTATTTACCTAGACACCAATACTCTCGAGTATGATTTGGTACCGCTTGATCTCCAGGACAATGTTGTAGTGATTATGAATACCAACAAGCGACGTGAGTTGGCTGACTCTAAGTACAATGAGCGCCGTGCTGAGTGTGAAAAAGCTGTTGAAGAACTGAACCGTAAGCTATCTATCGCAACCTTGGGTGAGTTGGATGAATGGTCCTTTGATGAGTATAGCTATCTGATAGAGGACGAAAATTGTCTCAAACGGGCTCGCCATGCTGTTTTAGAAAATCAACGGACTTTGCAAGCACGGGCAGCTTTGCAGGCAGGCGATCTTGACAAGTTTGGCCGTCTCATGAATGCGTCCCATGTTTCTTTGGAGCATGACTATGAAGTGACTGGTCTAGAGCTGGACACCTTGGTTCACACAGCCTGGGAGCAAGAAGGTGTTTTGGGGGCTCGTATGACCGGAGCAGGCTTCGGTGGCTGCGCCATTGCTTTAGTTGGTAAGGATGCGGTGGAATCTTTCAAAGAAAATATCGGCCGCAAGTATCAAGAAGTCGTTGGCTATGCCCCTAGTTTTTATATAGCAGAAGTAGCTGGTGGAAGCCGAGTGCTGGACTAAATCAGAGAAAAGGAACTTGGGTCTGGGACAAAAGTCCTAGCCTCTCAATTGTCTTTGGATTGTCGAGCAAGACGCAGTGGTTGAGTGGGCTCTATTACGCTGATTTCATCAGCTTTTACAGCCCTACTCAACTGTGCGGAGGTGGGACGACGAAATCGAATTCTAACGAATTACCGATTTCTGTCCCACTCTCTTTACTAGCAAGAGAAAGGAAGAACTATGTCCAAGAAGTTACTGGATGCTTTCGTATCAGCAGTGATTGACAATAGCACTTTTGAGGAAATGGACACCATCTATCTGAGCAATCGTGTCATGGCTTTAGTCGGAGAGGCAGTGGCAGAGCAGGATATGGAGGCTGAGCAGCTAATTGACCTTAAGGATGACTTGGTAGCCGTAGCTGTGAAGAATGGGAAGATTGGTGATACTCTGGCTGAGCAGGATATACTGGGAGCTGAGCTCATGAACTTAATCACACCAGCCCCTAGTCGGCTCAATCAGGACTTCTGGACGACCTATGCCTCAAGTCCCGAGCAAGCTGTAGCTGATTTTTACCAGCTTAGTCAAAAGAATGACTACATCAAGGTCAAGGCTATTGCTAAAAACATTGCTTTCAAAGCACCGACTGAATATGGAGATTTGGAAATCACCATCAATCTATCTAAGCCAGAAAAGGATCCCAAGGAGATTGCGGCAGCTAAAAAGGCTAAGAATAGTAATTATCCAGCCTGCCAGCTTTGCATGGAAAATGAAGGCTACCAGGGTCGCTTGGATCATCCAGCCCGAGCTAACCATCGGATTATTCGATTTGACTTGGCTGGACAGGAGTGGGGCTTTCAGTATTCGCCCTATGCCTATTTTAATGAGCATTGCATCTTTCTGCATAGCCAGCACCTTCCCATGGCTATCAGTCGGCTGACCTTTGAGCGCTTGTTGGACATCGTTGAGACCTTTCCAGGCTATTTCGCAGGTTCTAACGCCGACCTGCCTATTGTCGGCGGCTCTATCCTGACCCACGACCACTATCAGGGCGGACGTCATACCTTCCCTATGGAAATAGCAGAGTTAGATTACAGCTTTACTTTTAGCGGCTTTGAAGAGGTAGAGGCAGGTATTGTTAAATGGCCTATGTCCGTCGTTCGTCTGAGGTCTGAGAAGAAGGAACAGTTGATTGAGTTGGCTGACAAGATCTTGCAAGT
>JABZYU010000038.1:0-18444 GCA_015264985.1 Streptococcus sanguinis
GAGCTAGTTTCCAGTAAACTTCCCGATTAATTCTTGCCAGGTTTCTGGTGAAAAAACTGAGCCCTTACCGGTTCCGATAATGTTATAGCCAATCATCAAAGCCACAAAAAAGAGAATCACGGCTACCAGGAGAACCAACAGAACAAGGCCAATCTGCCGGCCTAAATATTTAAGATTTTCACTCATCGTCTTCTTCCTTTACACGCTTCACTTTGGCTCCCAAGGCTGCCAATTTTTCATGGAATTTATAGTAGCCTCGGTCTAAGTGTACCAGCTTGCTGACCTTAGTCTCGCCTTCAGCAATCAAGCCCATCAGAATCAAAGTCGCACTGGCCCGAAGGTCTGTTGACATGACTTCAGCTCCCTGAAGACTGCCACCGCCCCAGATTCGAGCTGTGTCACGCATGATATCAGAGTGCAGCCCCATCCGACGCATTTCCTCTAGATGCTGGAAGCGGTTCTCAAAGACAGTCTCAATCATCGTAGACTCGCCCTTGGCCATAGCCATCAGCGCTGTAAACTGAGCCTGCATGTCGGTAGGGAAGCCCGGATAAGGAAGAGTTTTGACCGAAACTGGTCTCAGCTTTGAAAGATCGGAACGAATCCGAATCCCTTCATCTTCCTCTGTCACGTCCACTCCCATTTCCTGCATTTTGGAAAGCAGGGGACGATTGTGCTCCCAAATGGCATCCTCAATCAGCAAGTCACCACTGGTCATAGCTGCAGCAACCATAAAAGTTCCTGCTTCGATACGGTCTTGAACCACATTATGCTTGGCCCCGTGCAGCTGGTCCACTCCGACAATAGTCAGAGTCTCAGTACCTGCTCCTCTGACCTTAGCTCCCATTTCATTCAAAAAGAGAGCTAGGTCAACGATTTCAGGCTCCCGAGCAGCATTTTCAATCACTGTCGTGCCTTGAGCCAGCGTTGCAGCCATCATGATGTTTTGCGTTGCTCCTACACTAGGAAAGTCCATGTATATGTGAGCTCCCTTGAGCCGCTCTGCCTTCGCTTCGATATAACCCGCTGTTTGGGTAATCTGAGCGCCCATGGCTTCTAAGCCCTTCAGGTGCAGGTCAATAGGCCGGCTGCCAATCGTACAGCCGCCTGGCATGGAAACCTTAGCATGACCATTACGAGCTAGGACTGGCCCCAAAACAACGATAGACGCCCGCATTTTGCTGACGTATTTGTAAGGTGCCTCCTCAGACAAGGGCTGGGTGGCATCCACAACAACTGTATTTTCTTCCTGATTAAAATCCACCTGAGTGTTTAAACCGCGGACCACATTGTTCATGGTAAAGACATCAGACAAGACTGGAACATTTTTCAGCACAGACTGGCCCTCACTAGCCAAGACTGTCGCTGCCAAGAGAGGCAGCACCGCATTTTTTGCTCCTTCAATCTTGACCTTTCCGACCAAGCGATTATCTCCACCTTGAATAATAATTTTTTCCATACCGATTCCTTACTCTAAATTTTTAAAATCATCCATACTATCATACCATAAAATCAAAAATATGACCTTATAAAGTACCATTAAAAATCGCCCGGCTCATATCGTAAATACCAATGAAGAAAAGGCTGACTAAATAGCCCAAGGCGATACTGAACAAGAGAATCAAAAAGCGAATCTTCATCGCATTATCGGCATTGACCTTGAAAAACCTCTCCCACTCAACAACTGTTGACAGCAGATGAAAGGCAAAGAAAATAAAGAGCAAATGACTGCATAATTTAAAAACAACTTCTACCATAACTTTTATTATACCACAAGACTCCAGTCAGGGACGAACTAAACAGTCCTTCCCTTTTTCTTTGGAAAAGAAAACTGAGACAGTTCTGCCTCAGTTTTGCGTATTCAGTTTGTATTCATGAAAGCATCCTACCACATGATGAATGGCTTCCATCAATCTAGACAAAATAGCTTCTTATAATCTTGTTCCGACATTGATCCGGTTGATTGCCCGCTGCAGGGCGATCTTAGCCCGGCGTTCTTGGTCAATCAAATGCTTATCATGTGCTTCTTCGATTTCTTGCTCAGCTCGGAGCTTAGCCCGCTCAGCCCGACTAATATCGATATCTCGCGCTCGCTCAGCAGAGTCCGCCACAATGGTAATGACATTGTCTGCAATTTCAATGATGCCGCCATTAACTGCAATCCAGTCGATATGCTTGTCATCGTCAACCCGGCGTACCTTAACCTGATCCACTTCTAAAACAGCGATGGTATTGATGTGACGGGGCAAAATCCCCAGCTCACCATCAATGGTCTTTACGGAAACAAATGCAGCATGGTGATCATAAATAAGACCATCCGGTGTCACGATTTGTACTGTCATTTGAGCCATCATTCACCTCTTAGAATCCCATTTTCTCAGCCTTGGCCAATACATCCTCGATGGAGCCCACACCACGGAAGGCGTCTTCTGGCAGCTTATCGTGCTTACCTTCAAGGATTTCTTTGAAACCACGAACCGTTTCAGCTACTGGTACATAAGAGCCTGGCTGGCCGGTAAATTGCTCCGCCACATTGAAGTTCTGTGACAGGAAGAACTGAATCCGACGCGCACGTGCAACCAGCGTCTTCTCATCGTCAGACAACTCGTCCATACCAAGGATAGCAATGATATCCTGCAATTCATGATAACGTTGCAGAACCCGCTTAACCTCTGCAGCTACTGCATAGTGCTCTTCTCCCACAATCTCTGGTGAAAGGGCACGAGAGCTGGAAGCGAGTGGATCCACGGCTGGATAAATCCCTAGCTGAACCAATTTCCGTTCTAGGTTAGTCGTAGAGTCCAAGTGAGCAAAAGCTGTCGCTGGTGCAGGGTCAGTATAGTCATCCGCTGGCACATAGATAGCCTGGATGGAAGTAACGGAACCTTTCTTGGTTGAGGTAATACGTTCTTGTAACTGTCCCATTTCTGTAGCAAGTGTTGGTTGGTAACCAACGGCTGATGGCATGCGTCCCAAAAGGGCAGACACTTCCGAACCAGCCTGCGTAAAGCGGAAGATGTTATCAATAAAGAGCAACACGTCCTGACCCTCCACATCACGGAAATATTCCGCGATGGTCAGTCCGGTAAGAGCAACCCGCATCCGAGCTCCTGGCGGTTCATTCATCTGACCAAAGACCATAGCCGTCTTTTCGATAACGCCAGACTCTTTCATTTCCCAGTAGAGGTCATTCCCTTCACGCGTCCGTTCACCAACACCTGTAAAGACAGAAATCCCACCGTGCTCTTGGGCAATGTTGTGGATCAATTCCTGAATCAGGACAGTCTTCCCAACTCCGGCACCACCAAAGAGACCAACTTTCCCACCTTTCAGATAAGGAGCTAGGAGGTCGATAACCTTGATCCCTGTTTCCAGGATTTCTGATGAAGTTGATAGTTCATCAAAGGTCGGTGCCTTTTTATGAATCGGCTGGCGCTCTGCATCTTCTGCAAAAGGCGCATCCAAGTCAATAGTATCCCCAAGGACATTGAACACCCGCCCCAGAGTTTCCTTGCCAACTGGCACAGAAATCGGACGACCAGTATCCAAGACCTCCAAACCACGCGTCAAACCATCGGTCGACTCCATGGCAATGGTCCGCACCACACCGTCACCAAGCTCAAGAGCTACTTCAAGGACGATTTTTGATTTTTTCTCATCATTTTTATAGACTACAAGTGCATTATTTATCTCAGGTAGCTTGTCTCCAGCAGCAAACGCAACGTCTACGACCGGCCCGATAACCTGAGCAATTTTGCCTGAGCTCATGTTTTTTCCCTCGTTTAATTTCTAATTCATTTGTGGCCTTATTCTAGGGCACTTGCACCCGCCACGATTTCAGTAATTTCCTGCGTAATGGCAGCCTGCCGAGCGCGGTTGTACTGAATAGTCAAATCACTGATGACCTTTTTAGCATTGTCTGTCGCTGTCTGCATAGCAGTCATGCCGGCAGCATTCTCAGCCGTCTTGGCATCAATAATGGCACCGTAAATCATGCTCTCCGCAAACTGGGGCAGCAGTTGATCCAAGATAGAATCCCGACTGGATTCCAGTTCCAGATTCAGCGTATAATCTTCATCAGCTTCATTGGGATCCAAGTCAATGATTGGCAGCATCTGCTCCACCCGCATCTGACTGGTCAGACTGTTGACATGGTGATTATAGCAGACATAGAGCTCATCGAAGAGTTCATTCTGATACATCTCAATGGTCTTGCTAATGATTTTACGGACCTCATCAAAGCTAGGCTGATCTGCTAGACCACGCAGTTCATAAACTGGCTGAATCCCCCGAGCTCGGAAGAAATCAGCACCGACGCTTCCGATACAGATGACTTCAAAGTCCTCTCCAGTCGGATGGTACTCAGCTTTCAGCTCCATCAAAGCCTTGAGAATGGTTGCGTTATAACCGCCTACCAGACCGCGGTCAGAAGTAATGACGATATAGGCTGATTTCTTAACTGGCCGACTGATTAACATCGAGTGATGACGGGCATTTTCTGCCTCGTGGCCATGCAGCATATCCGTAACTAACTTACGCACTTTCTGGGCATAGACCTGAAAGTTCTTAGCTGCTTCCTCAGACTTTCCCAGCTTAGCAGCAGAAACCATCTGCATGGCATTGGTGATTTGACTGGTGTTTTTCGTGGATGCAATTTTATTTTTAATATCATTTAATGAAACTGCCATCTGACACCTCTATTCTTATTTGAAGCTAGACTGGTCAATAAACTCAGTAATGGCAGCATCCAAGACTTCCTCACTTGGAAGGTCTTTCGTTGTCCGAATGGTTTCATAAATGCTTTCTTGATGTGCATCAAAGTAGGCAAATAGTTCTGACTCAAAGCGCAGAATATCGTCTACTGGCACACTGTCTAGGAAACCATGGGTCAAAGCATAGAGAATCACTACCTGCTTTTCAACCGGCAGCGGCTCATGAATCGGCTGCTTCAAGACTTCTACAGTTCTGCGGCCACGATTGAGCTTGGCCTGCGTTGCCGCATCCAAATCACTACCAAACTTAGTAAAGGCCTCCAGCTCCCGATAAGAAGCCAGGTCGATACGCAGGGTTCCAGCTACTTTCTTCATAGCTTTGATTTGGGCAGAGCCCCCAACCCGTGATACAGAAGAACCTGCATCAATGGCCGGACGTACCCCAGCATTGAACAGGCTGTCGCTGAGGAAAATTTGTCCATCAGTGATTGAAATCACATTGGTCGCGATATAGGCCGAAATGTCTCCTGCCTGCGTTTCAATAAATGGCAGAGCTGTAATCGAACCACCGCCCAGCTCATCAGAAACCTTGGCTGAACGCTCCAAGAGACGGCTATGTAAATAGAAAACATCTCCAGGAAAGGCCTCACGACCTGGCGGACGACGGAGCAAGAGGGACAGTTCACGATAGGCCACCGCCTGCTTAGACAAGTCATCATAGACAATCAAAACATGCTTGCCATTATACATGAACTCTTCTGCCATCGCTACACCAGCATAAGGCGCTAGGAAGAGCAAAGGCGACGGCTGTGAAGCAGAGGCTGTCACGACAATGGTATAGTCTAAAGCACCATACTGACGGAGCGTTTCTACCTGCGTACGGACTGTGGATTCTTTCTGACCAATCGCCACATAGATACAAATCATATCCTGACCTTTCTGGTTCAGGATGGCATCAATGGCAATGGTCGTCTTCCCAGTCTGACGGTCCCCGATAATCAGCTCCCGCTGGCCGCGGCCAATCGGAACCAAGGCATCAATAGCCTTGAGACCTGTCTGCAAAGGCTCAGATACTGACTTACGCTGCATGACACCCGGAGCCGGTGTTTCAACCGGACGAGTCTTATCCGTGACAATGTCACCAAGTCCATCAACAGGACGACCCAGCGGATCAACAACCCGCCCAATCAAGGCCTCTCCGACAGGAACTTCCATGATTTTGCCAGTCCGGCGAATGGTATCTCCTTCACGAATGTCTGTAAAGTCTCCCAAGATGATAATCCCAACATCGGTCGACTCTAGATTTTGCGCCATACCATAAGAGCCATTTTCAAAGATTAAGAGCTCTCCGCTCATAGCCTTATCCAGACCATGAGCACGCGCGATTCCATCACCAATATAAGTGACGACCCCTGTTTCTGTGACGTCAAAATTTGGCTGGAAATTTTCAATTTGTTGCTTAATTAAAGCGCTGATTTCTTGTGCGTTAATCGCCAAAATTCACACCACTTTCTATTTCAATTTTTCTTTTACGACTTGCAATTGACGTTTTATGCTTGCATCAATTGTTTTGTTATTGGCAGAGATGACAAAACCGCCAATCAAGCTGCTGTCCAATTCTTCCTTGAGCGAACGGACTTTTAGGCCCATCTTCTGCTCAATAATCGGCCGAATCTTCTCCTTCTGACTGGCTGTCAAAGGCTGAACAGAGCGCAGCGTCACCTCAAACTCATTGCTGATCTTTTCGAGCTGGTGCTGACTCTCCAGCACAATCTCATAAAAGAGGTCCTCACGATGATTGAGAATGACAATTTCAATCAGATTATCAAGCAGCTGGGAGCCTGAGTTTTGAAAGAGCCGCAGACTCTTTTCTTTCTCGTGGTCACTGATGCCGATATGTGACAAAAAGTCAGCAAGGCCGGTCTCCGCGAAAACAGCCTTAATCTGACTCAGTTTTTCAAAAACATCTTCTTGCTGACCTTTTTCAAAGACCGTCTGAACAAAAGGCAAAGCATATTTCTCAATGATTGCATATTGCTTCTTATCCATCAGGCATCTCCTAACTGTTTGATATAGCGGTCAATGAGCTCGCTCTGAGCTTCCTTGTCCAGCTCCTGACTCAAAATCTTACTAGCCAGAGTCACTGTTAAGTCGGCCACTTCTCCTTTGATGCTGCTCATAGCCTCTGCCTTGCTTTGGGCAATTTCCTGATTGGCTTTAGCCTTCAAGCGCCCTGCTTCTTCTGCTGCATTAGCTAGGATTCCAGCCTTATTCTTCTCAGCTGTCTCCTTAGCAGTCTCAACGATAGAAATTGCTTCGACCCGACTGCCTGCCAGAGCTTCCTCACGCTTTTGCGCCAAGTCTTCAGCTTTCTGGCGGGCCGCTTCCGCACCGTCAATATCGTCTGAAATCTTTTGAGCACGCTGATCTAAAATCCCGATAATATTGCCCCAAGCAAACTTCTTAATGAGAAATACTAAAAGAAGAAAGGAGCCGGCAATCAGGATAAAGTTGCCAATAATTTCACCTACGGTTATATTCATTTTCTCTATCCTTTCTTTTTATTCTACCTCACCATTAATCTTTTTACCAAGATACATAGATGTTAGCATGGTAAAAACATAGGCTTGGATACAGGAAATAAAGATGGAAAAACCAGTCCAAACCATGTTCATAATAAAGGCAATCGGATACCAATACGCTGCTTGATGTGCCCAAGTCAAGAGCAAACCAGCCAATACTTCACCTGCAAAAATATTCCCATAAATCCGCAAGGCTAGCGAAGCAAAATTGGTAAATTCTTCCAAGATATTCATGGGTGTCATGATACCTGGAGTCACAAAACCTTTTAGATATCCTTTTATACCTTGACGACGGATTCCTTCTACATGACAGAATACCGTCACTAAAAGAGAAAAGCCCAAGTCAAAGGCGAGATTGGCTGTCGGCGATGTCCAGAGATTGAAACCATTGGTTGTCTGAACCTTAGCCATTAATCCCAAGTTATTCGCCACAGCTACGAAAAGAAAGAGGGAGAATAGAAAAAGCGAGTAATTCTTCATATAATGCTGGCCAACATTTCCCTTGGTAAAATCAATGACAAAGTCATAGATATATTCCAAAGCATTCTGCTTTCTTGACGGCTTAATCGTCATCTTTCGACTTGCCCAATAAACAAGTCCAAAAGTTACAAACACCGTCAGCAGAGTCATGGCCAGCAGGGTCAAATCAAAGGTCACAGGACCTATATTGATAGTTGGATTGATACTTTCTTCCAACAGATGACACCCCCTTTTCTAAAGAGAATCCTTTCTTATTTGATAACAAAGGACATAGCCAGCGTTACAAAGAAAGTACCTTCAACAAAGGCTACTCCCAAGATTAGGAGGCTTCGCAATTGACCGATAATTTCTGGCTGACGAGCTGCTGCCTTAAATAGATTACTCATAATCATACCTTCAGCAATTGATACGCCTAAGCAGGCCAAACAAAGTCCTAAATATGTTAAATTCATGATGACTTCTCCTTTATATTTTAAAATTTACTTCCTTAGTTTACTCCTAAAATATCGAATAGTCAATCTTTTGCCACCATTGTAAGCGTTTTTTGTTTCATTCTTTTTATTTACAAATTTTCCTGTCAAAACAATTGAATTATTGTTGATATACAAACTATTCTGCTATATAAATAAGAAGAAACTGTCTAAAATTTTACTTATTTCCTATATTTTTAAAAGAAAAAAGAGCAAAATGGTTATTTGCTCTTGATTTTTCTACGATTATGGATGGCTGACAATCAGCTGCAAATCGCCAGACAAGGTCCATTCAGTGACATCGTTTGGCAAGATGAAATGCTCCCCTTTTTCAAGAGGATAGGCAGCTCCATCAACTTCTAGCTCACCAACGCCTTCCAAGACACTGACCAAGCTATAGTCTGCTGTCTTTTTAAAATTAACCGAACCAACGATATCCCACTTGTAAACAGCAAAGAAGTCATTGGCCACCAAAAGAGTAGAAGTCAAACTATCTGTCTGAATGGTAACAGGACGGCTATTGGCTGGCTCACCGATAGTCAGAACTTCAATCGACTGCTCCAAATGCAGCTCACGAAGATTACCAGCATCGTCCTTACGATCAAAGTCATAGACACGGTAGGTCGTGTCACTGGACTGCTGAGTTTCTAAAATCAGAATCCCCGAGCCAATGGCATGCATGGTGCCACTAGGGACATAGAAGAAGTCACCAGCCTTGACTGGGATTTTGGTCAGAAGATGGTCCCAATCCTTGCTCTCAATCTGCTGGCGCAGCTCTTCCTTGCTCTTGGCATTGTGACCATAAATAATCTCTGCTCCTTCGTCTGCAGCAATGACATACCAGCATTCAGTCTTACCAAGCTCCCCTTCGTGCTCTAGTCCATAGGCATCATCAGGATGGACCTGAACACTAAGCCAGTCATTGGCATCTAAAATCTTGGTCAAAAGTGGAAAGACAGGTTCCGGACGATTGCCAAAAAGCTCACGGTGCTCGGCATAGAGAACATCTAACTTCTGGCCGGCAAATCGTCCGTTCTTGACGGTTGACACACCATTAGGATGAGCCGAGATAGCCCAGTACTCCCCTACATGGTCGCTGGGAATCTCATAGCCAAAGACATCGCGCAGTTTGGTCCCACCCCAAATCTTCTCCTGCATCACAGACTGTAGAAATAATGGTTCTGACATAGTAGACTCCTTAAATATTTTTTACATCCAGCAAGGAATAACCCTTGGTGTCGAAACGGTTTTTGCTGCCTCTATTATAATATAGCTGGAGGTCCTTTGTCTACTCTCTGCCGAAAACAGGTCCTTTATAATAAAAAAAGTAAAGCTCCCCAGCAAATGCCGCAAAGATAGCCTACCAGCACATCCTTTGGATAGTGCACTCCGCCAATCACGCGCACTACGGCCAGCCCTGCTGAAAGCAAGAGGCAGATAAGTCCCGGCAGCCAGAAAAAGTAGAGTAGACACATGGAAATCACTGTCGCCGAAAAAACATGGCGGCTGGGCATGGACTTGCCTAATGTATCCTTGGCCAGCAAGGGTTGAATATCCCATTTTTCGTAAGGACGTGCTTGATTCAGTCGTTTACGAATAGCTGACAACAGACCAAATCCGATAGCTGGTAAGAAGAAAAAAGTAAGCAACCCTTTCCAGCCTTCCGTCAGAAAGGCACTGATTAGAACGAGACCATAAACGATAGGTATGAACAAGGTCATTCCCCGATTGAAGTAAACCAACCCTTTCAGCCACTGAGGGCGACTGCGAAAGGGAACCGTTAATTGTTGATAAAAAATCGTGTAGTCTTTCATGCTTGCTTACCCTGCTTTTCTAAAAGTTGGACTCTCATACTTTCTCTACTATAGCATATTTTTAGACAAGATGGTAGATGGATAGCAAAAGAGACTGAGACCCAAGCCCCAATCTCTTAGTATTCATGTTTTCTGAAGAGTATTATTTCTCCAAGTTCCAGATTTCCTTGGCATATTGCTCAATAGTATCATCTGAGGTGAACTTGTCAGATGTAGCGATATTGATCAAGCTCATGCGAGCCCATTTTTCTTTGTCACGATAGAGAGCATCAATCTTCTCTTGAGCTTCTACATAGGCATGAAAGTCTTCCAAGAGGAAGTATTCGTCATTGTGGGTAATGAGGGCTTCATAGATTTCAGATCCTTCTTCACGGACGTTTGGAATGGTGCCGTTGACAAAGGTATCGACCACTCGGCGAATATCTGGATTGCTTTCATAGACACCGCGTGAGTAGTAATCGTGGCGGGCATAGTGCTCGTAAACTTGGTCCTTGTCCATCCCAAAGATGACAATATTGTCGTCACCGACCTCGTCCTTGATTTCGATATTGGCTCCGTCCAGTGTAGCTAGGGTAATGGCACCTGTCATCATGAACTTCATGTTGGAAGTACCAGAAGCCTCCTTGGAAGCCAGAGAAATCTGCTCTGATACATCTGCTGCAGGAATGATGAGCTCAGCTAGGCTGACCCGGTAGTTTTCTAGGAAAACAACCTTGAGTTTGCCTTGCAGGCTTTCATCCTTGTTGACCAGATTGGCTACTTCATTGATTAGCTTGATAACCGACTTGGCAAAGTGGTAGCCTGGAGCAGCCTTGGCACCGAAGATAAAGACGCGTGGCACCATATCCTTGTCAGGATCGTCCTTGAGGTCCCAGTAGAGCTTGATGATATGAAGCAGGTTGAGTAGCTGACGCTTGTAGGCGTGGAGGCGTTTCACCTGGACATCAAAGATGGCTTCTGTAGAGACTTCCACTCCTGTTGATTCCTTGATGAAGTCAGCCAGACGAGCCTTGGCTTCCTGCTTCACTCGGTAGAAATCACCCAGCACTTGCTGATTGTCCTTGAATTCCAAAAGCTTACGTAGCTCATGGATATCACTTCTCCAACCTTTACCAATTAGTTTATCAATCTCAGCTGACAGAGGCTGGTCCGCAATTTGCAGCCAGCGGCGCTGGATAATTCCGTTGGTTTTGTTATTAAACTTCTCTGGATAAATGCTGTAGAAATCACGCAAGGTGTCTTCTTTGAGCAGTTCGGTGTGGAGTTTGGCAACACCATTGATTGAATGACCGCCAATGATAGCTAAATGGGCCATGTGGATTTGATTGTCCTTGACGATTCGAGTATTTTCGATAACTTGCGGATCAAGGCCACGCCCAGCCATTTCAGCTACATAGCGGTTGTCGATTTCTAGGATAATCTGATAAACCCGCGGCAGGACATTCTTAAAGAGCTCTGCATCCCATTTTTCCAAGGCTTCAGACAGGATGGTATGGTTAGTGTAGCTCATGGTTTTAACTGTAGCATTCCAAGCATCTGCCCATTCCAAATCGTACTCATCCACCAAGAGACGCATAAATTCAGCCGGTGCAACAGCTGGGTGAGTATCGTTAATATGGACAGAGACCTTCTCATGAATATCTTTGAGCGGACGACCCTGCTTGAGGTAGGATTTGATAATGGTCTGCAGACCTGCGCTGGTCATGAAGTATTCCTGGATCAGGCGCAGCTCTTTTCCTTCGTAGCTAGAGTCGTCTGGATAGAGAATAGCAGTGATGTCTTGCACCCGGCGACGAGCTTCAATGGTCGGATAGTCCAATTCATACTCCTCTGGAATTTCAACATCCCAAAGCCGGAGATTGTTGACATTGTCATTGCCAAAGCCAATCTGCGGCACATCGTAAGGAACGGCCCGCAAAGTTTTGGAATTCTCATAAAGAGGCACAATCCGGCCTTTTTCATTGGCATGGAGGGAAACATTTCCGAAGATTTTAACATCAACAATATCATGGTCCTTACGGGTCTCCCAGACATTGCCTAGACTGCCAAACCAAGCATCAGGAATTTCTACCTGATAGCCATCTACGATGCGTTGCTTAAAGAGGCCATAGCGATAGCGAATCCCATTTCCAAATCCTGGATAGCCAGTGGTTGCCAGCGAGTCCATGAAGGCAGCCGCCAAGCGACCCAGACCGCCATTGCCCAAGGCCATATCATACTCAGCATTCTTGACATCTTCAAAGTCAACGCCCAAATCGGCAAAGCCTTCCTTAACCGTATCAAGGATACCTAAGTTGAGCAGATTTGTTTCCAGCATGCGTCCTGGAAGAAACTCAATAGAAAAGTAATAAGCTGTCTTTTGCTGCTGCTCAATCAACTGATTGCGACGCTCCAGCCAAAGGGGCGTGATATACTTGCGGACAGTGCTGGCCAAAGCCTGAAAAAGCTCCACTGAAGTCGCGTCAGCAACCTTAATCAGCTGTCTTTCATGTAGAATGTCCTTAAAATCTCTAATAAAACGTTCTTTTGTTAGTTCCATAGTGGATGGTTATCTCCCTTTCTTAATAGCGGGAAGCAGATTTAAACGTAGAAATACTTTTTTCAATCAAGATGGGAAGCACTCACTTCAGCCATAAGCTAAAAACAGAGCTCCAACACAGTATGATAATATATAAAAATGTAATTCTCACGGAAATCCTCCCTTGTCCAATGGGCAAGAGAGGATTTTTTATACTGATTCCAAAGTAAATGTTATAAAAGTGATTGATATAAATCACTGTAAGCCTTGCTGGCTGTATCCCAAGAGAAGTCTCTCTCCATCGCCTGCTCTTGCAGAGATTTCCAAGCTTCCTTGTCATCGGAATAAAGCCTGAGTGCTTCCTTGAAGGTCCAAGTCAGCCAGTAGCCAGAAAAGTTATTGAAGCTAAAGCCAGTTCCCTGTCCTGTATAGACATTGTAAGGCTCGACGGTATCACGCAGACCGCCCACTTCATGCACCAAAGGCAAGGTTCCGTAGCGCATAGCCATCATTTGTGACAGGCCACAAGGCTCGAAACGGCTTGGCATGAGGAAAATATCGCTGGCAGCATAGATTTCCTGAGCCAAGGTTACATCAAAGAGAATGTTGGCTGAAAGCTTATCAGGGTAGGCATGGCCAAACCAAGCGAAAGCCTGCTCAAAAGCTGGATCGCCTGTTCCCAAGAGGATAATCTGCACATCTTCCTGGAGGAGATTGTGCAGCTCTTCCACTACCAAGTCAAAGCCTTTCTGACGGGTCAGACGGGAAACAATCCCAACTACTGGCACATCATCACGCACAGGCAGACCAACTCGCTCTTGCAAAGCTCGCTTGTTTTCTAGTTTACCAGATAAGTCAGATTTGTCAAAGTGATGGGCTAATAGCGGATCCGTTTCTGGATTATAGATATCCGTATCAATACCGTTGACAATTCCGACCAACTTACCGGACTCCATCCGCAGGATTTGATCCAAATTACAGCCAAATTCTGGTGTACGGATTTCACCTGCATAGCTTGGTGATACAGTTGTCACTCGGTCCGCATAGAGAATGCCAGCCTTCATCCAGTTGAGACAGTCATTCCAACGCAGGGTGCCGTCTGCATAGCGCTCATAGCCTACTCCAAATAGTTCCCAAAGCATACTGTCAGGGAATTGACCTTGGAACTCCAGATTATGGATGGTTAAGACAGTCTTGATATTCTGATATGCTTGAATCCAATGGTATTTTTCCTTAACCAAGAAAGGAATCATAGCTGTATGATAATCGTGAACATGCAGAACATCCGGAATGAAATCAATCCGCTCCATCAGCTCTACTGCTGCTAACTGGAAGTATGCAAAGCGCTCACCGTCATCAAAATCCCCGTAAACATGGCCGCGGAAGAAATAATGCTGATTGTCAATAAAATAGAAGGACACACCATTCAAGACCAGTCGCTTGACCCCAACATACTCGCGGCGCCAGCCAACGCTGACTTCAAAATAGAAAAGGTCTTCCACTTGGTCGCCAAATTTGGCATCAGTCATGTCATAGTAAGGCAGAATGACACCAACTTCATGGCCAGCCTTAACCAGTGATTTGGGGAGAGCGCCGATAACGTCTCCCAAACCACCTGTCTTAGAAAATGGGGCTCCTTCTGCTGCTGCAAATAAAATCTTCATCGAATTATGTCCTCTGTAACTTTTTGGCCCTTCTTGACTACGATTGGGTCTTCTGCTGTTCCGCGAATTACCACTCCTTCGCCAATTTCAACACCCTTGTCCACAATCGCGTACTCGACAGTTGCATTTTCTCCAACTTTCACTCGAGGGAAGAGAACACTGTGTTTGACACTGCTTCCAGTCTTAATCTTGGTATTCCGTGAAATCACAGAATTGATGACTTCACCTTCCACAATGCTTCCTGACGCAAACTGGGAGCGAGATACTTTTGAAGACTCAGCATAGTAAGTTGGCTCTTCATTCTTAACCTTGGTGTAAATCTTTTGGTTCGGACTGAAGAGAGAGTAGAATTTCTTACTTTCCAGCATATCGATATTGGATCTGTAGTAGGTCTCTACAGAATAGATATTCGCCAGATAGCCTGTATATTCGTAAGCAAATGCCCCTTCCTGAGTCGCTAAATCACGCAGGACATAACGCAGTTTTTGTGGATGCTCTTTCTTAGCTTCTTCTTCCAGCTTTTCAATCAGCCATGGAGTATCCACCACAAAGATATCTGTAGACATATTGAAGAGCTCAGCATCTTCTCGGCCATCAAAGAGTTTATGCCCTCTGACATGGTCTGTTTCGTCAATATCTAGGACAGCATTCACATCCGAGATATTTTCCTTGTGCAATTTCTTATAGACAACTGTGATTGGCTGTTCTGTTGTATTGTGCAAATGGAAAACTTGATTGAGGTCAATATTAACCAAGATATCACAGTTAAGTGCAACAGTTTGGTTGGAACCAGAACGTTTGAGGTAGGTCAAAAGCTGCTTATAGTATTCCTCACCGACTGTAGAGCTTTCTACACGAGTATTGTAGATTCCCAGGTAATAGTGGCTAAGCAAGGTAGACAGACCCCACTCACGACCCGAACGAATATGGTCAAAGACAGAGCTGATATTGTCCTGCTGGAAGATACCAAAGACACTGCGGATACCAGCATTGGCAAGACTTGAAAGCGGGAAGTCAATCAAGCGGTATTTCCCACCGAATGGCAAGCTGGCTACTGGACGATGATTTGTCAGAGTTGACATATCATGGAAGCCGACTGTGTTTCCTAAAATTGCTGAGTATTTATCAATCTTCATCTTTTGGTACCCCCACTTTCTCGTTGTATCCGACAACATATACTTCCTCTGTGCCATCAATCTCTACACCATCAGAGATGATAGCACCTTCGCCGATAATGGCCCGCTTGATCTTAGCGTCTTTGCCAATAACAGCTCCACTCATGATGACAGAGTCTTCAATGACTGCGCCCTTTTTGACTTGAGCACCAGTAGAAAGAATAGAGTGTTTTACTGTACCGTCAACGAAACAGCCATCAACGACCAGCGAGTCTTCCACATGGGAATTTTCACTGATGAAGTTTGGCGGAGAAATCAAGTTGCGAGAATAAATTTTCCAGCGACGATTGCGGCTATCCAGAGCATTTTCTGGGCTGATGTATTCCATGTTGGCTTCCCAGAGAGACTCTACTGTACCAACATCTTTCCAATAGCCTGCAAAGTCATAAGCATAAACGCTTTCGCCAGATTCTAGGTAGTTAGGGATAACATTCTTACCAAAGTCAGACATATCCACATTGCTCTTTTCAGCAGCTACCAGCATATTGCGCAGACGCTGCCAGTCAAAGATATAAATCCCCATAGAAGCCTTGGTTGACTTAGGATGTTCTGGTTTTTCTTCAAATTCAACAATCCGATTATTAGCATCTGTATTCATGATACCGAAACGGCTGGCTTCTTTGAGAGGCACATCCAGAACGGCAACTGTCAAGCTGGCATTGTTGTCCTTGTGAGATTGAAGCATGTCATCATAGTCCATCTTGTAGATATGGTCCCCAGACAAAATCAGGACATACTCAGGATTGATGCTGTCGATATAGTCGATATTTTGATAAATCGCATGGCTGGTACCTTCAAACCAGCGATTTCCTTCGCTCGCAGAATAAGGCTGAAGAATGGACACGCCTGAGTTAATACCATCGAGCCCCCAGCTAGAACCATTTCCGATATGACTGTTCAGAGCTAGTGGTTGGTATTGAGTAATGACACCGACATTATGAATACCGGAGTTGGCACAGTTAGACAAGGCGAAGTCAATAATACGATAGCGGCCGCCAAACTGTACCGCAGGTTTTGCGATACTCTGTGTGAGCTTTCCAAGACGAGTTCCTTGCCCGCCGGCAAGAATCAAAGCTAGCATTTCATTCTTCATAGACTACTACTCCTTTGTGGAATCTTTTTTAACATTTTTTCGAGCAATCCGACGCTTGATCTTCCAGATGCTGGCTCCAAGAGCTGGCAACGTAAAGGTCAAGGTCTGTGGATAATCTTTCCAAAGTCCTTCTTGAGACTGAACTGTTTCGTTATGTTCCTTCCAAACACCTCCCCATTCTTCTAATTCAGTGTTCCATACTTCTTCATAAATGGCTTCCACTGGAACACCAATGGTAAAGTTCTTCCGCTCTACCGGCGCCATATTGAATACACAAACTAACATATCTCCTTTTTCCGTTTTACGAATGAAGGAGAGGACACTTTGATCGGTATTATCCGCATCAATGATTTCGATGCCATCGTAGCTCAGATCAATCTCCCAAAGCGGACGATTGTCTTTATAAAAGGCATTGAGTGCAGCAGTAAAGCCCTGCATCTTCTTGTTCATCTGATCGTCCAGATTAGACCATTCTAGTTGCTCTTCCGACTTCCATTCTAGGAACTGACCAAATTCTGAACCCATAAAGAGCAATTTCTTCCCTGGATGACAGATTTGGTAAGTCAGCAAGTTGCGGAGCCCTGCGAATTGATTGTAACGGTCACCCCACATCTTGTGCATGAGACTCTTCTTACCGTGAACCACTTCGTCGTGCGAGAATGGCAGGAGGAAGTTTTCAGAGAAAGCGTACATAAAGCTAAAGGTCACCAGATTAAAATCGTACTTACGATAAATCGGATCTTCTTCGTAGAAACGAAGGATATCATTCATCCAGCCCATATTCCACTTGTAGTCAAATCCAAGCCCGCCAATCTCTTTTGGACCTGTAATTTTAGTAGCTGAAGAGCTCTCCTCTGCAATCATCATGACATCAGGATGGGCTAACTTGATAACCGTATTGAGGCGTTGCAGGAAGTAATAGCCTTCATAATTGCGATTGCCTCCATCTTTATTTGGCTGCCAAGGACCGCTGTCATAGTCCAGATAGAGCATATTGCTGACAGCATCAACCCGAATTCCGTCCAGATGATAAAAATCAATCCAGAATTTAATACTGGAAATCAAGAAAGACTGAACCTGATTCTTGCCCAAATCAAAGTTGAGAGCACCCCAGCCATAGTTATGGGCCCGATCGTGGTCCTGATACTCGAAAGTCGGTGTCCCGTCATAGTAGGCCAGAGCATCATCATTAATAGTGAAGTGACCTGGTACCCAGTCCACAATGACCCCGATATTGTTTAAGTGGCATTCTTCGACGAAGTCTTGAAATTCCTCAGGTGTGCCATAGGTATGCTCAAAGGCAAAGTAGCCCATGAGCTGATAGCCCCAGCTAAGCCCCAGCGGATGAGCCATAAGCGGCATGAATTCCACATGTGTGTAGTTCATCTCCACCAGATAAGGAATCAGGTCTTCTTTTAACTGGGCAAAGCTATAAGGACTGCCGTCTTCATTGCGTTTCCAAGATCCGGCATGCACTTCATAGATATTGACCGGCCGAGAGAAGAAGCCCCAACGCTTCCGGCGTGCCAGCCAAAGACCGTCTTTCCACTTCTTCTCAGGAATAGTGCGAATAACTGCTCCCGTGCCCGGACGCTCTTCCAGATAGATAGCCAGCGGATCAATTTTCAAAATTTCCTGACCACTGCTGCGCTTGATATTGTACTTGTAAATATCTCCTTCCTTAGGCAGCTCCGTGAAGACTTCCCAAACGCCCGCTTCATTTCGGACCATAGGAATCTGCTCTTCATACCAATTGGTGAAATCGCCAATCAAATGGACACTCTGAGCATTAGGCGCCCAAACACGGAATGAGTAGCCAGACTTGCCGTCCACCTCTTCCTGATGCGCCCCTAGATAATGCTGTAAATGAAAGTTTTCACCTGTTGTAAAGGTTCTTAATGCTTCGTTCTTATCCATGCAATCACCTTTCTATTTG